>NZ_JBAHUQ010000030.1 GCF_036689865.1 Magnetococcus sp. PR-3 | reverse complement strand
ATATAGGCATGGGTAGACGCGAAGGGACGATTATCCCGCCTTTACTGCTGTAGGCTGGGTTTGGCTTTATACGCTCAAGCAGCTCTCCTACCCCAACGACTTGATATAAAAAAAGCCGGGGTACATGGCGTGTACCCCGGCTTTTTTTAATGGTGATCGTTAAGGATCAGTCGATCTCAAGCTCATCAAACTGGCGTAAGATCATAATCAGATCCAGGACCATCTCAGCCGCAAGCTCTGCATCTTTGGTTTTTTCCAACTCATGCATAAGGTCGGTCATGCTGATCCAGGTTTCTAAATGGTCAAAATCAATCTGAGCGCAGAGTGCCGCCATATGATCCATACTCCCCAGCCGTTTACTAACCAGCTTACGTATGGTTTGTACCGCTTCAGCATCCAAATCTTGGGCTGTGGCAATTTCAAGGTCTAATGTCATAGGCTCTGTGGGGTCGACCCCAACATTACCTTGAGCACGAAACAGTGCTTGGTCCAACATAGCTCCTAAAAAATGGCGTAGGGTTAACTTATCATTAACCTTCCGTTGTCGGGTCGAACGCCACTCAAAGAGCGCAAACAAAAACACCATCAACCCACCTTGCAGTGCAAAACCGATCAAGACCGGCAGCATGCTCAGGCTGAAATCTGTTTCCCAGTAGAGCACAATCATCAATAAGGGCACGGCGGCAAAAAAGACCACCAAAAGCACCAAATAGAATGATAATAACCGTTTCCAAAAAGGAACTTCGGTCTCTGTTTGCACGTGCAAGCTCATTATAAGCCTCATAAATATAAGGAGATATCGACTATTCCCAGGATATTATCCACCTAAATCGATACGGTATCCCTTATCGTAATGCAATGCAGAGACCATCGTGCAGAAGGTTAAGGTTTTATCTCTCTAGACGGGGCTAAAAGAGCCCTTTGCATCTGATCCATGGGGGTGGACCAATCACGCGCATGGGTTTGTCTAAACAGCCGCATTGAAGGGTAAAACACACTACTCTGTCGATGCTTACCATGAAACCAGCGCCAGTCTGCATCGACAGACAGTAAAAGCCAGACAGGCATACCCAAAGCACCGGCCAGATGAACCACCGCGGTATCCACACCGATGAGCAAATCCATACAGGATAAAGCACTGGCGGTCTGGTCAAAATCATCTAACAGAGGCGCTAAATCCACCACCCCAAGATGGCTGAGTTCATCCGTCGAATGCAGCTGCTGGCTACCGACTTGGAAGCTAAAAAACAGGGCGTCAGACACCTCCTCTACAAGAGGTTGAAATGCACCAGCGGACATGGAGCGGCTGCGATCATTACTCTGCTTGGGGTTACCCGCCCACACCAAACCTATACGTAACCGCTGGTCAGAGCCTGCCATGTGCAAACGTGCTTGCCACTGGGCATTGTCCAGAAGGCTTGGCTCTAAATAGGGAGGATTTGGTGGATGGCGCAAATTAGGGTCAAGCCCCCGACACAGCTCTATTGGTGTCGTCCAATGGGCATGTTTGGGAACCTTGGTATGACCCAAGGCTTGGATATCAAGCTGTGGAAATGATCGCTTAAATAGTGTCAACAAAGCTGGGTGAACAAGCAGAGTCAAGCGTTGAAAGGCATCTGCCAATACCAGAAGATAACGGCTAAACTGAATGGTATCACCATATCCCTGTTCAGCCACAATCCACAGATGCTCAGGTAGCGGGTGTGGTGGACGCCACAGTGAACCTTCTGCTGGGGGCTGGAACATACCAGACCAAGACCAACGTTGATCATAGAGAGACCAACCTTGTTCAAACTGCCCCACACGTAACATTAACAGGGCTAAATTAAGATCTGCTTCTTTTTGGTTAGGGTCCAACGTTATGGCTTGTTGAAAAGCTTCTTCCGCACGACCCAACTGCTCCAACTGCAACCAGGCCAACCCAAGATTACTCCAACCTTCGGCCAGACCTGGCAGAAGCTGAACTGCATGTTGCAGAGCATCAACCCCGGCTCGCGCCTCCCCCGCCCATAAGAGCCCACACCCATAGCGAAACCATAACCGCCCAAGCTCTGGCTGTTGATCCACGGCCTGTCGGAGTTGCTCTAACCCAGCCGTATACTCACCGTGTTGGCACCGCAGCAATCCCGAACGAGAACAAGCCCCAGTATGGTTGCCATCCCTCCTTAAGACCTGGTTAAACGCACGTAAGGCCGCAGCTCTATCTTGTAACTGTACACGCACTTTGCCCAGGGTATACCACCCTTGCGTCTGCTGGGCATCCAAACCCAAAGCTTGTTCTAAAATCTGAGCAGCTTCTTCCCACTGCTGTAAGGCAATATGCTGGTCTGCGAAAAGAAAGTGCAGCTCTGGTTCATGCCCATGGCATGAAAAAGCTTGAGCGGTATAAAACGCAACCTTTTTCGCATGGCCTGCCGCTTGCCACCACTGAATGCATGTCGCCCACATCGGCCACGTCGTTGCAGGCTGTGTTAGGCGGGTTTGTAAGCGTAGACGGGCACCTTGCTGATCCCCTCGTGCATACTGAAAAACAACCCCCAATAACCATCCTGAGGGACTCTCTGGTAAACGGCGTTGCAGAGCTTCCACCAAAGAGCTCCAACGCAACAATGCCTCAGTAGAACGGGTCGGAATCGTAGGTAACAAGGCCTCGACCAGAGCCAATCGCTGGTCTGGGCAGTGGTTAAGCAGGCGGGTTAAAAGCACAACGGCATGGCCATCGGCTTGCTGATGGAGCGCTTGCAGCCCCTCCGTCAACCACTGTTCACAGGCAAGATCCCCTTCAAACGGCCTCATTGGGAACGCTACCTAGATTGTGCTTCAAATTGGGTAGAGGGCCACGCCTGAGCCCGGTAGCCACACGCTTCTAACAGGGGTCGCAGGGCTCGAGGGGGCGGTGCCGTCACATCAATAGGGTCTTTGTTTTTAGAAATAGGCACCACAATTTGTCGTGCGTGCAAATGTAAACCCTTCTGAGGCTCACTTGAGGTCGCGCCATATTGTAGATCCCCTTCAATGGGAAAACCCATATGGGCACAATGGACCCGGATCTGATGGGTGCGGCCCGTTTTGGGGCTCAACGACAACCAACTGTGCGTTTCAGAGCGACCCAACACCCGATAGTGGGTTAATGACGCTTTGCCTTGCTCCTCATCCACAACCATACGCCACCCTTTTTGAGCAGAACTGATTTTATGCAGGGGAAAGTTCATAACACCCTGATCTTTTGCCGGTCCCCCCTGCACGACGGCCCAGTAGGTTTTTTGCACCCGCCCCTGGCTAAATAGCTTGCCGAGTTTGGAGAGCGCTTTGGCATGCCGCCCCAAAACCAAGCAACCACTGGTGTCACGATCCAGCCGGTGTGCCAAAGCGGGGGGTTTGGGCAACCCAAAACGCAATGCAGGAAACAGAGCTTCAAGGTTAGGCCCCCCACCCGGCCCAACATGTACCGCAATACCAGCCGGTTTATTGATAATAAGCATCAACCCATCGCGATGTAACAAACGGGCCTCAAGATCTTTGCCTTTAAGAGAAATAGATGGTGATTTCATGGTCATAAACCCCAACTATTCATGGGATGTAGGGGATGGTAAGGTCTCTTCATGGGGGTCCGGTTGCAACATCACCTGTTGCATCTGTTCACCAACCTGTATGATAAGCCCCTCGTGGGACAGACCATCCCCTATACTGTAACGAAAACCGTAAACCCGGCGAATTTGAATTGCCAAGCGTTGAGGGTGGCGCTCCAGTCGCATACTGGTAAGATAGGCGCCACCATCCAACAGGGTTGCCCCAATTTCCTGGCAGACCTGATAGGCAGTACGTACAGCGCGCTCTCGGGCCTGCATCTGGTAATACCACAGCAGACCAACCAGGGTGCAGATCAACAGCCACAGCGTTGGGTCAGACATTGTGATCCCTTTTCATCATGAGTTGGTGGTCCATACCACCGACCAAGCAATAAAGAGTATAAATCTTTTCATTAAAACCATGCGTTAAACGAACTACCTAACTGTTATATTTAACCTTTCCAACCTTCAAGCGCTTCACACTAACCATGCAAAACACTTTTCGGCTACAGTTTCGGCTATAGTTTGCACGCCTCTTTGATAGACCATACCACGGGTTGTAAATATCTAATAGTAGTAGGAAGCGCTCACCTTGCTAATCATGCACATGAAAGGTGAACACTTCCCTGACAGCCCCCTATCCCACCAGGTCAAACCACTGCTTGGCCCCTGCGGGGAGAATCTTTAAATAGGTGTAGCCATCCTGCTCGCAGCTGTGTTGATAGCTGCGGATCTGCTCAAAGCGGTTATCCACAATCCACCCCACCGCATGCCCCACCAAATGCCCCCCCCGCTGGCCGTCTGCTAACGGTACCGTGCAGTACATCAGATCCACAGGTAGCCCCTGATCCTGGGCACGGCGGCGGATCTCCAGGGCAAAGTCGTCACAATCCCCATGCAACACCCCGTGGTGGTCTGCAAGGATGCGGTCCCGCTCGGCATCGCTGCTCCAGTGCTCCAGCTGGTCAAACTGCTGGGTGTCCGGCACATAGACAAAAGCCCCTTTAAGCTCAAAGTGCAGGCGGGCTAACAACTGCTCCACCGGTTTATGGCTCATGCGCCCCGCCTTGTGTCCGTCTGTTCATCGCTTCCCACCCCGGCATTGGGCTGGTGGGGCGTCCCACCTGCGGTTGTTGGCTGGGGTCCCCCAACGGCACCGGATAGGGGCTCGGGGCTTGGCACCCCAGCAGCCCCAAACCCAGCAGAACCCCCCACAGCGCGTGTAAACCATACCTGCATAGGAGGNCCGGCCGGTAGCGGTCTAGGGTGGCCAAGGATTGGTAGCTTTTAACCACGACATCCTGAGGGCAACCGGCCACCTGCCCTGGCTCCAGAATCACCCGCTTATAGCCCCCCGGATAGCGGCCATGCACCAGAGCATAATAGCGGGTGCCGCTCTGGGGTCCGGTTAAGGTAATGACATCTTCACGCGCACTCATGCGGCCCCTCCATCGGTAATGGTCCAAGCATCGTCATTAATCATCGCCGTGCGGGCGGTTTCTGCCGCCCCACCGCTGGTGTAGTTCGAGGCCCCAAAATCCACACTCACCCCGCTCTGCAACGCTTGCCCGCTCCAGGCCAGCAGCAGCGCATCGTATGCGGGGGTGGTAAGTCCCGGCGTGCTCTTTAGGAACCAATCGGCATAGAGAACCGAAGTCACATCCCACCCGGAGAGATCCGGGCCGCTGGCCATACTGGAACAGCCAAAGAACATATAACGCAGATCGCTCACCCCAGCGGTGTTCCAGCCGCTGGTATCTGGGGCGCTGGCCATACTGGAACAGCTTTGGAAGGCCCCCAAGAAGTTACTCACCCCTGCGGTATTCCAACCGCTGGTATCCGGCGCTGTGGCCATGGCCGAACAGCTCTCAAACAGACGGCTCATATTCCCCACCCCTGCGGTGTTCCAACCGCTGGTATCTGGCGCGGTGGCCATGCTGGAACACCCCTTGAACAGGCTGTTCATGTTGGTGATGGTGCTGGTGTTCCAACCGCTGGTATCTGGCGCGGTGGCCATGCTGGAACACCCCTTGAACAGGCTGTTCATGTTGGTGATGGTGCTGGTGTTCCAACCGCTGGTATCCGGGGTGGTGGCCATGTCGCTACAGCCACTAAACAGACTGGCCAAGCTGGATAACCCGGCCAAGCTCCAGCCGCTGGTATCGGGGGCACTGGGCATGCTGGCACAGCCACTAAACAGGCTGCCCATGCTGGTGACGCTGCTGGTGATCCATCCACTGGTATCCGGGGTGGTGGCCATGTTGGTGCAGCCACTAAACAGGCTGCCCATGCTGGTGACGCTGCTGGTGATCCATCCGCTGGTATCCGGGGCACTGGGCATGCTCGATGCGTTGTAGAACATGTAATCCAGATAGGTCAGGGTGCCGGTGTTCCAGTTGCTGGTATCCGGGGTGGTGGCCATGTTGGTACAGCCATAGAACATATAACGCAGATCTGTCGCGGCGGAGAGATCCCAGTTCCCGGTATCCGGGGCGCTGGTCATGGCCGAACAGCCGTTGAACATGCTTAAGAAGTTGGCGACGCCACCGGTATCCAGATCCCCCAAACCCGTGACGGTAACCAGACCCGAGCATCCATCAAAAGCATGGTTCATGGCGGTGACGCTGCTGGTATTCACCACCCCGTTTTGCGTAACCGCCGTCAGGTTGCTACAGCTACGGAACATCGCCCCCATGGTGGTCAAGCCGGTGGCCCCCAGGTTGAGCACCTTGGTCAACTGGTTTTGCGCCGATGACCCTTCAAAGAGCAAGGCGGTGGCGGTACCGGAGAGCTGAACAATATAACTGCCAGCAGTGGCGTAGCTGTGGGTCAAGCCCGCATCATTGTAGCTGTTGGCGGTGGTTTGGGTGGTATCGCCCCAATCCACATCCACACTGTAGCTGTGGCCGGACACCCCCGGAAGGGTCACCGACTCCCCAGGTGCGCTGGTGGTAACCTCAAACACCAAGGCATCCCCATAGCCTGCGGTGATGGTGACGTTAAACTGGGTGGTGTTTGAGGCGGTCTCCACCCCATCGGTTGAGAGGGCTTGAACATCCACCACAGCGGTTTCAAACCCCTCGGGCACCACCAGGGCCAGCCCGTCAAGCTGGGCCTGGGTCACGGTCCATACGCCGCCACTCTCGGTACCGGCGGAGAGGGTCGCCCCGGCGGGTAGGTTCCACAGCTCCAGGGTCAACAGCTCCCCAACCGCCCCTGCTGCGGCGGTAATCGCCAACGGCAAGGCGTGGGGGCCGGGTAGCTGGCCGCTGTTATCCCACGACACATCCGCAACCACCAACGTGGGCAGATCCGCAACCGGCATAACGGTCACGGTGGTCTGGACCTGGTCGGTTTTGGCGGTGGGTAGGGTGGCCACATCGGTGGTGCTTTCCACCTCCACCCCAAAGCCAAAGGTGCTGTTGTCATCGGTGGGGGGTAACAGCGTCAGACCAGAGAGGGTATAGACCCCACCGGCTTCACTTAGATCGGCCAGCGGATTTAAAGTCACCACCCCAGCCACGGGGGTTTGGTCCACGCCATTTAAGCGCACCGCCACCCCGGTGGGGATATCCACCAGACGCAGGGCATCCACCCCGGTAAAGTTCCCGCCATCACGGGGGGTCACGGTGACATCCCCCACACTGATCCACTGATCTTCACTACCAACAACTTCAGATAGAGCAATATTTACTCCGATGGAGATTTTCCCCTCGTTGTGGATGAACCAGGAGGAGCCCATCACATATCGATCTCCTGTGTCTGTCTCATACAAAAATGACCCAACTGGCCAATCCGCTGGTTTGACATCCCCAGAAACACAAAAACCCCTCAAAGGGGGTTCGGTTAAACAGGTAACAGTCATGAAGTCGCCCTTTAAGAATAGAGCCCATACGGATAAGCAATCCAAACACTACCATTCCAAATGTGGACTGAACTGTCAGATTCATCCAAAACCCTGGACCCCACAGGCCAGTCTGTTGGAGCGCTTACCAGTGCATCCACGAACCCAATAAGGATCGGCCCTGTAATCGGTGTAAGTGCCATATCAACCCCCTCTTAATAGAAAATAATAACTAAGCCGTCTGATCCATTACCACCGCGAGCACCTGAGAGGCCACACCCTCCACCACCAGCACCATAACCTGAAGCATCAATACCATCGGAGTTTGAACCACCGCCGTCACCGCCGTCACCGATACCACCGCCGCCACCCCCACCGGTTCCGCTTCCACCTACCCCCCCATCACCATAGATGCTGGCAAGGCCTGAATTGCTTGTATTCCCACCTGCCATGCTAATAGACGACCCCACCCCACCACTACCAGCACCTGTACCAGCGATACCGCCAGCAGCTGACAGGTAAGAACCAAAAGAGCTCTCTCCACCATTTGCACCCAACGTTTCAAACCCAGCACCACCCGCACCGCCCCCCCCAATAGCAACAGCAACAGAACTACTGATACTGGAAAAATGACGGATTTTTATTTCCCCGCCCCCACCACCTCCACCGGATGAACCCGATGTATAACCTTCACCACCCGCACCCCCTCCAACCATCATCACCGTGACTGGCCCTGTGGATGCAGAGAAAGTACCTGACGTGGTAAACACCTTCATGCCACTGGTATCCGTCTCAATTTCTTCAGGGTCGCCGTCAGGCCCCCACCCCAACCCTTTGCCGGGTGTGCCTGTCGCCAACGCGGCAAGACCCACCGCACGATTTGCAATCTGTTGGGCACCTACGGCTTCACTTGCAAGCATGTCTTGAGACACTGAGCCAGCCTTAATTTTGAGCTTGCCGCCAGTAAAAGCAAGACCACCGCTGCTATAAAGGTCTAAGGCAATGTGACCCGCACCATCATCCTTCAACCCATCTCCAAGGGTCAGTTCAACATGGGGAGCAAGGACGCTAAGCAGAGCATTAAATTTATCTACAAAACTGGCCAGTTCTGAACGGGCTTGCTTAGGGTCTTTACTTGCTGCATCTAAATACTGTTTGGTTGCATTAACAGGTAAGGTCATCAATTAACTCTCCGCTTTAGGACCGCGTAACAACACATCTACGGTTGCATCTGCCAAGGTCCCGGTTGAATCATAAAGTTTAAATTCCGCCGCTATTGCAGACCCTACTAAGGCTGACTTAGAGACCAGCACCCATGACCACCCAGCTCCAACCCCCTGTATGGCACTGATTTGTGCTTGTGTAATCGAAGCAAGACCACCACGGGTAGCGATCTTAAAATGCCCCGTCGCAACTTTGGCATAAAGACCGTTTGTCCCGCTGGATGTATTCAGATCTTCCCAGGTCTCTTTCTTTGAAGGGGCATCTAGAATGGTCACAAGGCTTTTGATATCCGGTGCTGTGCCAGTTACAGCGATTTTGATTTTGATATAACGAGCTTCCACCACATCAGGAGAAACAAAAGCCCCAACCGGTGCCCCCTCCATTTCCGTCCCAACCTGCATGGTGACAGTTTCTGTACCATCACACTGTGCAGACACTAAGGGCCTGAAGTTTAGATCCTGCCCAACATCTAAAACGGGCGTGATGTATTCAATGGTGTTATGGCTTTCTACAATCTCATCCCAGCTATTGCTCAGCGCATCCCAAGAATCAGGTAGGTCATCCCATGTTTCCGTACCTGCGGCATGAAGGTGCCCATCACTATCGGCATAGGCATTCGTTTGACTTCCTGGCCAACCATAGTCCTGCTCTCGACGGTAAATCAGCGCCTCACCAATACGAGGATCACCCATAGAGGCCCCATTAATCCATGAAGCGTCATCCGACTCATTACCCGAACTATCTATTGATTTTATGGCGAAGGTGTAGAGCCCAGCTGCCAGAGAATTTGTTTCATAAGGGGCCATGGTCAACACGCCCTCATGAAGCGGATCCATGTTGCTCCATATACTGTTTGAACCTGAAGCAAAGCGGATCTTATACCCACCACCCGCCCTGACATCAGCATCCTGATCATCGGCTGACCAACTGAAACGGCGGGTACCATCGGCATCCTCAGTAATGGCAAAGCCAGAAGGTGGGGCCGTAGGCGGGGTTGTTTTACCTTGAACCGTATGGCTGTACTCACTCACCCAATCAGAACGCGCCCCACTATGGGCAATAGCCCGCACTTGAATGTCATAGGAGATACCATCATCTACCGGGCCTACATAACCCTTCAAATCACCACCACCAACAACGGTAGAAGACCAGCTTATTTCGGTGCTTTTTTTCCATCGGATTTCATGCTTAACCACAAACGGGCTGGAAGAGGCTTGCCACGTTGCTAGGATCCGTGACAAAACAGAGCCATCCCCGGCAATCAATAGATGATCCCCGCCACTCGCCAGCACCATATTGGTTGGGGCCGATAGACTCCATGCGCTTGGCAGATTGGTGTTGGGGGCTGGATCAACTACCTGCTCTTCACTGGTAGACCAATTATAATCAGATGAAGCAGTCTCTCTTAAAGAGAGATTAACAAGCAACAATGGTGCATCCCCACTGCCACCTTGCATAAGCTCCCAGCTGGTGACTTCGAAGGGTTTTTCATCCCACCCAAACTGATTATTGGTAAGCTTAACAACATCCCCACAACGGATTTTTAATGCCGATAGATGACAGGTGATATTGACCGAGATCTGTTGACGCGCCTTCAGAAGTGCAATCTTGGCAATGCGCTGAGCCTGGGTTCCACTAGAGACCATATGAAGGTCCATATCCTGCCAGATTTCTTCGCCTTCATCTTCCGCAACAAAAACTGCGGACTGAATGGAAGGAAACTCGGTGGAAACATAGTTATCCTTCGCTGCGTTAAATACCCCTTTTACCCCATTAAACAATTCTCGCCGGGAAAGCATGGTCGTAACCTGTATGGGTCCAGCAAGGTCTGATTCATCAAGGGTAATGATTGGCAAGTCCCAAGCTGCAGCTTTGATCACCCAACGCCCCCCCGAATAAATTGCTGTACCTGCCATAGCACCAAGCATGGCACTGATATTTTCGCGGTGGGAATCCTGCCCATCAACCACCGCAGAGATGCTGTATCGTGCCTCTGTCCCCCCTGCCTCAAGCGCCACCTCTTCATCACAGACATTCGCTGCCGCAATTAGTGATGCCTCCCCCATTTCAACACCATAATTCACACCAAGCCCCGCTTCAGTTGCGGTCATATAGTCCGCTAAACACAGAGAGACATTCTCAGACCAAGCTGTCGTCTGAGTACGAGGATCGTAGACCTTAGCCCCTTTAAGAATTGCGGAAATTTGCGGTGTACCTGAGGGGTAGACATCTGGAGACCACTCCAACATGACATAGAGTTTGGCGTGTCCATCTTGCCGATGGGCAGAGGTCCACTCAGCGGGTGCAGCATCGGTCAGTGCCGCATGCAGATCTGCATCACCAGCCGTAGTGCCAAGCCCTACCCAGATCCAAGCACGTCCCGCAAAGTCCCCCTCTGTTATTGCACCTGTTATGGGATCCCATACAACCGCTTGATCATTAAAATAGACGGACTCTACTTCTTCAATTTCATGTGAGGCTAAAGTGATCAACATATGCATATAACGGTGATTATCCGTGGTATGCAGAAAGGTAACAGCACCACCTGTACGGGTGCGTCCATAAATACGACGCCAAAAAGTGATCGGCTGGCGTACGCTACTGGTACGGTCTACCCCGCCAAACTGGGGTTGCTTCAGTTTTTTAGTCGTGACAAAAGAGATGGCCGTTGATATCACCATACCAACCACCATTTTGCCCAACCAAGTCGACCAAAAACCGGCCTGGGCAATAGCCGTAACCGCTGCGATCACTGGCGGCATGTCAAACCCTCCATGCACATATGGCACGTTCCAATGGAACTCCCCGCAAACCTTCCTCAGAGGGCGTAAAAACCACCCGACCAGCACAAACCCCAAGGGTTGGCCATGGACCCTGCATATACAGCACAATATCGCCACGTTGAGCGTTAAACGGAGGGACCTGACGATCTGGCAATGCTTTATTAACAGCCATCATCAAACCACCATGAGCCTTAATTGCAACAACGGCCTCTTTAGCATCCGCATAAATAGGCAACGTAATTTGAACCCCGGTCAACACCTCAACAGCACCACAGGCAAACACGACGCAATCGTGAAAGCCCCACTCAAAAGGGGTGTTATTTCGTGCATGCAGGTAAGCCTCTAAACGGTTAGGCCAATCTTTAAAACGTTGCATCATCGCCCCCATGTAATTTCCATATCTTGCAACGATGGGACATACTCAAACCCACGATCCCCAGGGGAACGAATTTGCTGATCCTCATGCGTCCAACGCCTTGCCGTATTTTTTTCTAAACGAATTAAGCGTGACTCTACAGAAATACCAATGGTGCATGTATCGCCACTAGCATCTATGGTTGGCACATCTGTCAAACCACCAAACATTTCAACAGGGTCCGCAATCATTACTGTGCTGGCCGGATCCAGTGCACCGAGAAAGACCGATACCCGTTTACCTTGGCGCAGGTCTGCCAAGGCCATTGCAATCAGTGATGATGAAACACCATTAAGCGTTAGGGTGATGTTATTGGCCCTGAGTTCTTGAGCCTCCTGCATGGCAGAGATGCCACCTAAATCCCCCACGCCTTGCCATGTCTGCCCGTTCCACTGGAGCTCTCCATTCCCTGACCATACGTAAATGGTGCCACCCGCTGTTTCCATAGAAACAAGGGCTATTGGTGATACCAGTTTGGCTTCCATCGCGCTTTGCATACCGACTGTTAAATCGCGCATAGCTTCTCCTATCCAGGCACAAAAAAAGGCCATCCCGAATAGGATGGCCTTCATTTTTCTGTCCCCAATGGAGACTTTTGCCTTGTCCCCATCGGGGACTTTTGATATACTCTATTCATCGGTTACGGGAACCGACAACACCAAGCCCCAGGTGGTCAAAGGGGAAAGCCAGGAAAGGAGAGCGTGATGAAAGCAACGCTCGGCACCCTGGTCTGGTTGGCGATAGTTTTAGCGGCTTCGCCAGCTTGGTAATAACCACCTGGGAGGGCTCGACCCCCTCCCAGGTTCCTTTTATTATCGGCTAAGCTACCACCTGAGACAAGAGAAAAGATCATGGATAAACCAACCCCTGAACAGATTAAACAGGCCCGAAAACAGGCCAAACTTTCACAAGACAATGCCGCTGCTTTGGTGCATGCCACCCGTAAAGCATGGCTGCGCTGGGAGAAGAAAGCAGAAGAGAACGAAGCCCGAGAGATGCCTTTAGCCTCCTGGGAACTGTTTCTCTTAAAAACAGGCCAACACCCGGCCCTAGCCTTAATGACCGATTAAAGCGCCTCAACCAATGCGAGGGAATCCAACTTATACCGCCCCCCTGGCAACACTTCCCAGCGGGGTTCATTGCTATCTAGATAGAAAGTCCCCTTACATGCATGGATGGTAAGGGCTACACCATCACTTGGGGATTCACGCAGCCTTGGCCAAATCGATAGGGAAGCCTGACCATTGCTGTTACTAGCCGCATCTGCTGTTAGCTGGTAAAGCCTAGTAAGACTACCCTGCCCCACCTGAATAAGATCACCGGCTTTAAGGATACCCGCTATGGAGGGATTCCACCCAGTGGTATTCAAAGTAAAACCGACTTGCTCAGCACCTTCCACAATCGGAAGGCCCGTACCCACGCCTTCGGGTTCAGTTTCCGTCGTGATCCCACAATGAAACACATGCGCTTTGCCAGAAAGTTGTGACAAAAACACCCGCCATAGGCGGGCTTGTGCAGCACGCATAACCGGTATGGTCATGATCATTTGCCATCGTTCTGCATAGATTTGGGTCTGTCGTTGAAGTGTAAACGGGGATTCAGATACCGCTGTCACACTTTTTTGCGTGATGACCAGTGCTGATGGTAAAGGACTGGAGGGCATCGTGACCAAAGCCATTACGCCCCCCTCATTGCAGCAGAAAAACCACCACCACGCTGGGCCGCGTCTGCCATAGCCCCCATCAAACGGCGTTCAAGCATGGGCATCATAGAGATCAACTCTGCACGTACTGTATCTTTAACCCCAGTAGATAGATTAAGATTAATGGTGCCACCACCCCCCAATTGCTTATTGGGGGTAATGTTACCAGCGGAAACAGGTGTAAACAGTTCAGGGCCATGCTCACCCACCAGATAGCTTTGCCCTGTCGCAACAGGGCCACCGATGGCACGGGCTGACCAAAAACCGTCACTCCAATCCCCAATGGATGCATCACCCATCCAGTCTGGAAAATCACCAATATCACCCCAACCACCAGACCCTTTAAATAGATGCCCAAGCCCCCCAGACAGCAAACCACCCAAGGGCTCCGTAATGGTGTTGCGGGCCACCATTCTTGCCATATCAGCCAAGATGGAATCGACAAAACCGGAAAACTCTATTTTCCCATTCATCACAAAATCAACCAGGGAATCTTCCATACTGCTAAAGGCTCGCTCTGTCATTTGAGCAACATTGTCCATGGTATCGCCCATGCTATCAAGATAGCTCTCGATACCTTGGCTAACGCCTTCTACCACCTGACCTTGCATGGTTAATTTTTCATTTGAGGATTCTAGCAACGCATCAAGCCCAATTAACTCTTCCAGTTGATTGGCATACTGTTCTCCCAGATGTTCAGCCATCTGTGCGGCTTGGGCAGAAGTAATTTTGTTTCTGGCCAACATGGTATTGACAGCATCCAACCCCTTCTCATATTCACGCATGGCTTGATCCATGGGAAATATGCTGTCATAGAGAGATTGCCAACCTTCAGGATCTTTAATCACCTGTGGTGCAGGGGTGGCCTTATCGGGACTGGCTGGTATTTCAGCATCCTTTCCGACGTGGAGTTTCATTCCACCACCCTTGAGCTTTGATTGAATGAGCTTTATCTGCTCTTCAATGGTAGCTCGATCTTTCTTAAGAGCCTCGATAGTTTGAGCAAAGGGGCTTTTATGGTCAGGCTTGGAAGCATTAAACTGGTCGGCCCAAGGATCAGACTCCCCACCCATATCTAGTTGAAAATCAACCTTGCCAAGTTTGTTATCCAACAACTCCAGGCGCTTTTCCAGTTGCCCTAGGGTCATCTCATCCAGTTCACGCTGGACCTTGTTTGTGGCAACAAGCCAGTTTTGAATATTGACAGCGGACTCAACAAACCAACCAGAAAACTCCTTAAATACACCACTTTCGGTTAACCACAATGTAAGGGAGGTTCCTATACCGGAAACTGCATTACCAATATCTCCTAGCTGATCATTAAACTCAGCCATTGAATCCGCTGAAGTTCGATCCATAGACAAACCCAAATCGCGCATCTTTTGCCGCATTTGGTCAATACCGTCTACGCCCATATCCATCATTTGAAGTAGCCCGACACCCTCGGTATCAAAAAGCTTATTGGCTAGGCGCACTTTATCAGCCTGATTACTCACCCCCTGGAGTGCTTCGGTAATTTTCATAAACTGCTGGTCAGGGGCTAACTGATTGATGGTCTTGGCTTCCAAACCAAGCTCGACCAAAGCATCTTTAGCCGCGCCCGTACCCGCTGCCGCTTCTGAAACACGCCGGGTCATCCTTTGCCATCCGGTCACCAACTGGTTTTGCTCGACACCCGCATATTCTGCAACCCGCTGAAACTCGGAGAGAGCATTGGTCGACACCCCTAACCGGATTGACATCTTTTGCAATTTGTCCCCAGCATCAACAAGGCCTTTCACCCAACCTGTGGTGACCATACCTGTACCTGCGAGAGCCAATGTTTTAAGACTGTCAGAGGTGAACTTTGCAGCTTTAGAGATAGTTTTAAGCTCTTTATTGGCAACCCTGGAGGCTTTACCGAGATCTTTTTGAAGTCGCGCCACATCGGCACTCAACTCAATGACAAGCTGCCCGAGTTCTGCTTTTGTGGCCATGGCTCACCTTAACGAAAAAAAGCCGAATCAAGATGATCGGCTATGATTTGTGCATCCATATGTTCTTGAACCGGCTTGATGATGGTGGTGTAATCTGCCGGGTTTTTATTAACAGAGCCCTTTGCTTTGTGGATATTGTGCAGCATGGCTGTTTGCTGAGCCAAAGCCATATCCAGCAAGGGAAGATGGTCAATGGGCATCACTCGGCTCATGGCCCACCATTCTCGAACCTCTTCCGCTGACAACTGCTCAATTTCCCGCACCGACCTACCCAGAATGCGGGCCAAGGCAAAAAGAAATTGTCGCTCAGGGCTCTCTCTTAGTTTTTTTCTAGATTTTCAAGAGAGGCACCTAAAGCGGCTTTCATAACCATCCGCATTAAGCTTGGAGTAAGCTCTTCACGCATGCCCTTCACTTTTTTAAAGGCCTGCAAGCCCTCTTCAAAGACAAGAGAGCTCAAAGCAATTTGCTCACCCCGTTCGTTCTCGTCTTGGTACTCCTCTTCAAATGATCTTAGCTTGGCAAAAGTAAGCTCCATCACATACAAAGGTTTGGTATCAATACTTCGGCCGGTATAGACAGCACGACGTGTACCAAAATATTTCACTTGATCAGGCATATATTTAGCTCCGGGTAGGTTTACCACTAATATCTAGGGAGATAGAGGCGGTCATTTTGCTATTGCCTGGTTTACTCACAGAATATCCGGCAACAATGGCACTGAAAGCTAACGTACGTTCAACAATGGGCGCACTTTCAGGGCCAGAGATATACTCCAACTGAAAATCAACCGCATCCACTGTGTCGTAGAAATGATCTTCAAGGTCTGTGTGGTACGCCGCACTATCGGCATCATACTGGACATCAAGAGAGATCTGCCCAGCATCCAAAGCACCCGCCGATTTGGTGTAGGCATCTGCATTGACATAGGCAACAGACTCCACATCACGAGAACCACTTGGGCCGTTCATGCTTGTGATATAGCCGATCTCATTAAAGACTGGTGTTTCCTGCATATCTGACATGGACAATTTGATCCGAGAAATCTTCGCCATGATTAACTATCTCCGTTTTAATTTCTTTGCTTCTTCAAGGATGGCAGGCCCTAAGCGATCACGCATGCTCAACACAGCCTGTCGATGTTTGGCGCTAAAGGCTGGACGCAGAAAAGGTCTTGCCCCCTTTTTACGGGTGCCGAACTCTACGAAAGTCCAATACCAGACATTTTTAGGATTGTAGGGGTTTCCCTTGGGTTTATAGATTTTACGTCTACGGGAGATACTACTAGGGGCTTGGTGAATTCCCTGGCTGCGCACATAAACCTGATAGGTCATGGCAAACTTGGTATTTTTGCGACGTTTTATACGGGTGCGAATATTCATCCGCAGTTTACCAGTCGCTTTGGGTGCACGCCGTGATGCTTCTTTACGTATAACTGCAGATCCAGCCCTTAACGCTTTACCCAGTGCTTTTTTTTGCACCTTGGCAGGCAACACTTTTAAAACATCATCAAGTTGACTCAGCCCCCGGATATGATTAAGCGCTTCTACCACGGTTCTGCACTAACCTGCACATACACCATAGGAACATCAGTCTCTTCATCATGGGCATCCATGATATTATCAATCTGGCAATCCAGCGCGTTACTTTGCCTTAAAGCATCGGTCACTACGGCTGCTAATTGCCGAGCATCAGGATAGTTCTTAGCTACGGCTGTGATCTGCATGTCTGCAAAATCATCTACAGCGCCATTCACATAACGGCTCTTCCCCCCTGCTGAACGTGCATAGACCAAATAAGGTTTAAATGTTTTGTCAGGGGCCACAACAGGATAGATCCGATCCGCAACCAAGGATGTGACGGTGCTATGCTGTAATGCCGTATAAAAATCAGACTCAATACTCATTGGATTACCTCACAGTGCAGAACCAATTCACGGCCCCCATCTTTGATATTTTCAACAAATCGAATTTGGTGTATCACCCCGTTATGGACAATGCGCATGCGTGCATGGATACCGGTAACAGACCGCACCCTGAACTTGGTATGGATATATCCACTTTCACGCTCAGCTAAAACCTGCTCTCCACCATCCACACGCAGCACTTCAGCACGAAGCTCTGCAAATACCACCCAGGTCTCTACCTCAGAACCATAGTCGGCATTTTTGGTCACCATTTTTTGTTCAATAATCAGCCGCTCTCTTAAGCGTCCAGCACGCATACTGTCCTCCTATGCAGGCCAAAGGCGGTAGATATCAACCAGCATTCCAACGGTAGGCAAATCCGAAACAATGGTGCCGACCACTTCGGTTTCCCGCTGTTCATAAAAATGACCAACCGTAAGCTTAATGGCATGCGCCAGGTCCTCAGGCACGGTATCAGCGGCATCCCCATATCCAGCCTTAAAGATCACAGTCAGTGCACGAGGAACAGACCGCGTATCGGGCCAAGATTGACCATAAGCCGGACAGAGATATCCATAATCCCCATCCACCACCTGATAAACCGAAGGGTCCATGGTCTGAGTAATGCCGTCGGCATCCACATAGGTCACGGACGCCACAGACTGAAGCCGCCCCCGATCTAGCTTGATGGGTTGATCACCACACGGAAATTTATCCGCATAGGCTTGCCATGTTTGGGTAATGAATGACCGGCCTGTGATCTCTTCCAGATACCTGCGAGCAGCTCTGCCCATGACGGTTAGAGTCGTATCATCCTCACTATGGGAAACCACACAGTGGGCTTTCAATTCCGCCAGGGTGACCGGCTCCACCATGGGGGCTATGGTCAAGGCATAATCCATAATGATCAGGTCTTCTTACGGGTACGGCGGGTGGTTGTGGTCAGAGCTTTTTCTAATGCGGGATTACGAGCTTCTTCCACCTTGGCAGTCTCCATTGCTTCCGCAATCCCGGCTTTGCACCACGCTTTACCCACGTCTGCAGGCACATCCACGATCTCTTTAGGCTTATAGGTAAACGCTCGACCTGCCATACCTTCACGCATTTTTATTTTCATAATCTTCTCCATAGAAAAGGGGTGGCCATAATGACCACCCCTTTGCATACCTATCGTTTAGGATGCGGCATTCTTATAGAATTTGACCGGGTTAGCCCCAGCATCCAGCAGATCACCGTCATGACGGCTGAAGGTCAGGAAGGCTACCTGAAAGTATTCTGCATAGCGTTCTGCTAAGCGCATGATCATCACATCATGGGCATCCCGGATGATATACTTACTTAGATCCCCAAACAGCAGCGACTTGGCATCGGCCGCCATCATGGGCATATCCTGGTTAACCGTATAGCGGTAACCCATCAGACGATCTGGTTCACGCTCTGCCACCCCAGGCACCCACAGGGGGCGACCTTCGCCATCCTTAAGTTTCTTGATCGTGGCAATGGTGTTATCGTGCATCATAAAACGGGCATTAGGTCGATATTCAGGATCCACGCTATGTTCTAGATCGACCAGATCAGAATAGGTAATGGCTGAGGTCTGACCGGTCGCACCAGTTTTACCCAGGGTGGCCGCCGTTACGATACCGTTGGGCTTGGAAGATCCATCTCCCACCGTAAAGTGTTCGTTGGTGATCCTGGCTACCCGCTTACCCAGGGCATCTGCGAGATAGCTTTCCAGACTAAAAGCGCTATCCTGCAACAGAGTTAAAGGCACCTTGACCATCTTAGAGCTGTAGATGTAGGCGTTCAGGGCGATACTGCTAAAATCAACATCCTGCTCCCCAACGGGTGAGTTCTCACCGAGAATGGCCCCTTTGTTACCGGTATCGTTGGCAGTAGGCATGGGGATTTCATTACCGGTGACGGTACGCATGGATGTAGCAACAGTCCGCATCCCCCCAAAGGCCTTCATGGCTACTTCCAGTTGATTATGGAAACCTTCGGGAATCAGGAAACCACCAGCAGACCCGGTGCCGGTGGTCAGGGCTCGTTGTTCAGCAGAGAGATTCCGTTGACGGTTATGCATATATTCCCGCTCATCATCGGTTAAATTACCGATGCCACCAGCAGCCCAGTTACGAAAGGCACTGGATTCAACCTCTCCACGCTGCTCCGCTTCACCGGGGGTGATATCCTCCCGCCCAGCCCGTTCATACTTGCGATTTTCCAAGCTCTTTTGAGCATCGTTATGGCGCTCGATGTTTTCAGCCTTCTTTAAAAGCTTGTCGGCATCCTCCATCATCTCATCAAAGCGGGCTTGGCTCTCTTCGGTGAGGGTTCCCTCCTCACCCGCCCCATCCAACAGTTCACCCGCTTGGGTAATCAGATTCGCCCGTTTCTCGCGGATCTCTTCAATTGCACTCGGCATTGGTTATTCCTCTTTCGTTGAACGCCCGCGATTCGGGCATAAAAAACCCTCACTGGGGATCCAGGAGGGTTGGATTGAATACAGACTATAAACACTATAAAATTCTATTTTTTCCGATTGAAGCAGGGGATATGCTTTGTTTATTCAAGACGCGCTTCCAGAACGACGTAACTTAATTGTTATCAGTACAGCCATTACTCTCTACTGGGCTGCTGAGGGAACATCTTTAGGGACAGACCCCATACATCTAAATCTTCTGGGTTTAAAAACCACGCTCAACAACCCTGAGGCATTGATATGGTTTGTCGGGCTTCTACTCCTTTGGTCTATGTTTGCTTTTTGGCAAGTTATCCGCGGAAAGTTAGAACAGGGGTTAATTGCGTATTTAAACCAAAAGCAAGAATCAGAAGCTTTCTTACACCACTTAATAGAGTCTGATCAAAGCGTCAAAACAGAGCTGGACAAATTAGCGGGCCAACATTCATTCGATAGGTCTAAATATAAAATTCGTTTTTCTGAAGCCAAGCGTTTCAAAAGTGGTTGTTTATCTATCATATTTAAAGTATATGGGCCCAAGCACATAAGTAAAAAAGTGTATTTTCTGCCCGTCTCCCCATTTATTTGCGATACTAGAGACTCTGCCTACCTCCATGATATTACGGAAGATACTGTAGAGTTCTGGCAGATAAAGATCACATTACGACCCAAGCTACCCTGGAGCAATATAAAGACGACATCACGACCCAAACCATCCTGGCAAAACATAAAGAAAACATTACAGCCCAAGCATTTATGGAATAATATAAAGAAACTCATTTTTGATATTTATGCTGTTATTTATGCTTGTCACCAAACATCTAAACCTTCTGTTATAGATCCTCCCACAACGAAGTTTAACACCAAGTTTTTTTTAAAGTGCTTGGCAGGACACGTATTCGAACAGACCTTACATGCTTGGAAGATCCGTCTTTGGTTGGGATATATTCTTAAACATGCAAGTGTACGTGAAATACTTATTCCTTGGATTTTAGCTGCCATAGCGGTTTGGGCATATACTGACATGGTCACACGACCACCACAGATCAGAGAGATTGAGCCAAGGTCAATCGCCGCCGTAACATGGACACCGAAGCACGATTGCATAGCCGCTTGTTGCGAACAGACTGCCACGTTTCCATGCTGCGAAGACCCACTGTGGCATCTGGGTAAGCTGGGTAAGTGACTGGTGAGACATCGTAGAGACGCTTGACCTTCTGAATAGTACGGATGACCCGCCCATCACCATCTTCATCCCAATCCTCTTCATCCACGGTAAAGGCAAAAGAGGATTGGGTGATGTCCCCCCGCAGGAGCGATACCAGCAGATCACGGGCATATTGGGTATCCGGCGGGTCTAACTCATAGCTTAGCCCGTTAGCATCTTGGTTGATCCGTAGCGTGCCAGACACAGTACGGCCAAGGATCAAGTTGCCATCATGGTTGATCAGAGCCCGAACATCATCATTGAGCACATCATCAAAGGCACCTGGGGCAATCTGTTCACGAAAGCCGCCAAGGTTTTCAGACAGCTTGTTGAAGACTGCGGCATGACCACGAATCATCTTTTTGCCATCGCCTCGCTCCTCAACAGAGAGATCGAAAGCAAAAGCACGGCGTTCAAGATTTTTGCTCATCATCGTTTTCCTTGTCGTCCTCTTCGTCCAGGTCACCGGCTTTTTTCATATTCAGCGGTTGCAGGGGCTCATCTAACCCTTCCAGCGGATCCAGATCTTCCCATGCTCGGGCTTCATTGCGGGTTAACCATCCATCTTGTATACCCCGCCCATAGGCAGCATAACGGTTTTTTACATCACCACGCAGCAGGCCCTCAGGGTTAAACTTGAGATACAGCCCCGTATCTACCCCCAGCAGTTTACGCCGCACCTCTTGTTCCCATCGTGTGATCCAGGGAAGCAAGGTATAGCGAACAAACTCATAGCCTTGGTGCTCAATATTGCTGAAAGTGGCCCGTTCCAGATCTCCAATCATGTGAGGGGGGACACGAAAAATCCGGGCAATATCATTGATCTGAAATTTACGGGTCTCTAGAAATTGGGAATCTTCGGCAGTCATGCCTACTGACTGCCAGGTCATGCCATCCTCCAAAACAGCCACCCCATGGGCGTTACCTGCTCCACCATGGGCATTCTCCCAGGATGTTTTTAAACGCTTGCGTCCTTCAGGGCCTAACCGATTAGCCGTGGTTAGAACGCCACCTGGACGTGCACCATTTTTGAAGAGCTTAGAACCATACCGCTCTGTGGCCACCGCAAGACCGATTGACTCCCGTGCCACCGTGAGGGGGGAATACCCCTGCAAGCCATCGAACCCAAAGGCAGGGATGTGCAGCATGTCACTTTTAGGGATTACAGTACCGTCCACACGATAGCGCAACACACCATTAAACCGCTCCACCATCACCTGTTCAGGGGAGAGAGGACGCAGCTCAATAGCCTTTCCAGCTCCATTTCGGTCAATCAGGCTATAGCCGTTACCCTGTAACACGGCACAGCCGGTTACCGCTTCCCGATAGGTAGAAGGCATCATGTATTCGTTCGGCTCTACCCCCAGGAAGTGGGCCACAGGATGGTCGGTTATCTTCTCTTTACCCCCCCCTTTTTTCTCCCGGTAGACGTGTACCGGCAGAAACGAGACCGGTTCAGCAATGGCGCGAACACAAGCGTAGACCGCACTGACCCGCATGGCGGTTTCACGATTAACGGTAATACCGGTAGCGCTCTCTCCACCACCAAACAGATCAAATAGCCACTGGGCCGGGTTGGATAGTGAGGTTTTGGGATCCTCGGGACTACCCCGATTCAGCCAGGATGGAAGATTCAATTTCATAGAACCAAAAGCTCCTGGTCTTCATAGACCGAATCAGTTTCACCGCCTGCCATCGCACGGTTCATGGCGATGATGGTGGCCACGGCCCCATCAATCTTGTCCTCTACACGCTCTTTCCGGGGGTAGATATTTTCATTAGCATCCACCCGACATGTCACGTTGCTGAACATCCAACTGGTAACGGGGTTACCATCATGGAAAAAGCGCTTGTCACCGATGAACGCTTCTACCTCTTTCATGGGTTCAGAGAGGTGGCGTACATTTTGGGGAACCTCTACCACATTGAGCCCTTCAGCTGCTAACTGTTGAAACAACTGGGCTCCGCCGTAGGGGTCATAACCGATCTCTGCCACATCAAACCGTTTGGCCAAAGCCAGAATATCGGCCTTGATCTCCTCATAGTCGATCATGTTGCCATCGGTCAGCTTTAGGTGGCCTTCCGTTGCCCAACCCAGGATATGTTCATTGTCGTGAATATTGGCTCGATCTTCCGGCAGGTAGTGCTGTACCAGCAGGTGATAGGCATTATCCCTATGAAACAGCAGGGCAATGGATGTCAGATCAATCTTGCTGGAGAGATCTACACCAATCCAACAGCGATCCCCCTGAAAGGTCTGCTGGCTATAGGTTGCCTGAACAGCAAACCATGCATCCATATTCATCCAAGCATCCCGACTGGATACCCAGAGATTCAGATATTTGGTTTTGTAATGGGCTTGTTTACGAACACTACGCAGCGCTTGGGACAACTGGGCTTGAAGGAACTCAGGAAAGATCGACACCCCTAAATTGGGGTTAGCCTTGCGCATGGCCTCTTCTGTTTTCCACCCTTTTTCCTGATCCTCTTTGTCGATGGTGTAGATGATGCCAAACAGCTGATTATCCTTAAATACACCATCCAGTAACTTGGTTACATCCAACTGCATGGCATAGCAGGGACCACCAATGTTATCCCCTGCAGTGGTAATGACAAACTGAAGAGGCTGTTCCCGGTTGCCCATCCCCCCTTGCAGGGTGTTAAACAACTCATCAGTATCATGTTCATGGTACTCATCGACGATAGCACAACTTGGCGAGGCACCATCTCCAGGCTTGCCAATAACCGGTTCAAAGCGGCTTTCATCAGCAATGGTGTGCAGGTTCTTAACCAGTACGCCAATTCCAAACCGTTCACGTAACGCCTTGGTGCGCTCCACCATCTGGCGGGCAGGTCTGAACACCTCCATGGCCTGTTTTTCAGAGGTCGCCCCACTGTATACTTCCGCCCCGTGCTCTATGTCTGCACAGAACATATACAGACCAACCGCTGCAGCCAGGATCGACTTGCCATTCTTACGGGGAATCTGTAGATAGGCTTGGCGGAACCTTCGGGCTCCATCTGGCTTAACCCACCCGAAGATGGTGGCAAGAATAAAAACCTGCCACGGCTGTAACCGAATGCGTTCACGATTCCGGGCTAGTTTTCCTTTAACATGGGGTAGTGACTCTACAAAAGCACATACCCGATCAACGGGGGTGTCCAATTTACCGTCATAGTTGATGGTTGGATTCCACATGAAGGGCGTATCATCGCCCCCCTCCCACCGTTCCAAATCATTTAACTGTCTTTGGCAGGCTTGGCGGACATGCCTGCACGCCAGAATCTTCCCGCTTACCACATCACGGGCATACTGGAGCGCAATGCCTACATAGTCGCGTTCAGAATCGGTCGAAAGGGTTTTCATCTCCTGTATCGTCGCCAATCACTCCAAGCAGCCGTGTCCGACTTACCGGTGTTAACCCGAACTCCGTCAACATTGATTTAACCCGCCGCCATGCGTCTGCCGCCTGTCCCACCTGGGGATATATGCGGTGCATAATGGCACCATCTTTGGTTTCCGTTTCGTAGCTTGTTCCATTTTCCCGGACGAATTCACGGGCATCACGGTATTCCGACAAGGCATCACACAGCAGTACCAACGCAGTGCGGTCAATCTTGTCCAGTATACTGCCTCCCTGGAGAGCCTTAACCAGATCGGCATAGGTACGACGCGCTTTGGAATCCAGCCATTTGGGAGCCCCTTCTATAGGCGTACCCCCTTTTTTGGCCTTTTTGGCTTGGTTCAGCAAACCTCGTTTTCCCGGATTTCCTTTTACAATCTCTAACTTAAGCGATTGTTTGGCAGGCCCTGACATGACACTTTTTTCCTTTTTCAACCTGCGGCGATAAAAAAATCATTAAGCGCTTGTTTGGCAGGCCCTGACATGACACTTTTTTCCTTTTTCAACCTGCGGCGATAAAAAAATCATTAAGCGCCCGTATCGGGTGCATCAGGTAGTAGGGATTTTCACCCCCCTCCCCATAACCGAGTTCCCGAATCCACCATCCTGCTTTGCCGTCTTCCGGCTATGGCATGATGCGCATAAGCTTTGCAGGTTGCCGCTATCGTTGTTGGTCGCATCACCATCCATGTGATCTACTACGGTTGCTCGCTCTGTCTTGCCTTTGCGTTTACAGATCCGGCATAACGGCTCCCGACTCAGATGGAACATTCTTAACCGTCGCCACTGTGTGCTGTTGGTTGCCATGGCTCGACGTTGCTGGCGTTGCTTGGCATTCCTGTTCCCACTTGATTGGGCAACCTTGGCATGTACAACACAATGACGATTATGGGTAGCCTTGCCACAGCCCGGATGGGCACAGACCTTGGGGGGACGTTGGGGCATTATCCATCACCATGCTGCCGACGACGAGAGAGGTGGGGAACAATCTCTCTCAACACCTCGGTGAGAGCTGGTATTGACTCATCAATGGCACTTCGCAGCTCCCCAACCGTCTTATCAAGGTGCTCGATGTCCTTCTTGATTTCTGCGTGGATAACAGCGCCTTTGTTTAGTTTAGCTTCGAGGTCTGACAGCTTTGTATTAATCTCTGTCCGCCGCATGAACGTCATGTTCATCAAAAGCCAAACAAAAGCAGCACCACTAAGCGCGGCTCCCACAATATCAAAGGACACTTCCATTTCTTAACCCTGGCTATCAGGAGTAATCAGACCAACCAGTCCAGATAACCCCATTCCGATACCAACAATGTATTCCCACATTTCAGGAGCGATGGGCATACCAATAGCTGCTAGGAACAAAGAGGCACCGCGCCAAGTAGATGGTTCCCGCATACGATTCAGGATCATGATTTTCATGATTGATGATCTCCAAGTTTATAGTACGGGCATGACCCGTCATGGTTAAGATGATCCTCGGAATAGATATCCCGGCAGGATGTAATCATTACGCAGCCAGGGCGGCCACAATCGACACCTACACGCTCCCGGCCTACAGCGACGTCATCAGCAGCATCCAGCCCAGTGCGCCTATTGCCGCCATGGTGGTCAGGATGACGTACAGGTCCTGTGGCCATCGCATTACTGTTCCTCAATGTAGGTATCAAACGCCTGTTCCAGACGCACGATGGTTGATGCCAGGGTACACGCTGCTTGTGCCTTTCCCGTCGAATCGGAGTGTTGATAATCAAAATCACCCATCAACATTTCCAACGCGGTGCTCAACACTGTAGGCAAAGTAGGAATCAACTGGGTCAATTCAGGCCCTGCAGATCCAGCAAGCCCCTGACGTACTTCAGCCATCAACTGTTCAGCGGTCATTCCTCACCCCCAGATTGTGAAAGCCATGTAGCCGGTCAGGGCATAGAGCCCCAACACCACGGACCAATGGGACATGACACGCCAGATTGGCATAGCAATCCACATCACGGGGTAGAACAGAACGGCAGCGAAACCAAACGATCCGGACATCTCAATACCCCCACGTAACGTTTTTGGGCTTATCAGGGTCAGAATCCACATGAATGAATCCACGATCTGAATCAATGCCCATCCGATTGAAGCCAGCCTGAATCAAGCCCAGCATGACCCGGAAACGGGTGTGGCTATCAGCAGCTTCGATATCCACAGCACAGCCTTTGGTGTGGCTGCTTCCCGGCTTTCCGCCTACAAAGGCGTTGTGCTTCTCACAGCGGTAGCCCGATGTGATTTTGAAGGGGACGCCCGCCAAATGCCGTGCATGGTCCAACTTCATGGCAAAATCGAAATCCATGGGGTGTTGACCACAGCAAGCACAGGCAAACTCATGCGGTTCGAAATGATTCAATTCGAAATCCATGGCTATACCCCCAAAAAGAAAGGCCCCGCCATAAAGACGGGGCCATCAGCCAAACCCAACGAAAGAAAGGAACATGCAAGCAGACAGGTAGATCACCCCAGAACGACAAAGCCCCGCACTCCAGAGGGAGGCGGGGCCTTCGCGTGATCGGTTGATCATGGGCAGGTTCTCATGGTTTTCTGCTAGCAGCAACCGCTTTTTTAGTCTTCACTTTGATAAGTTAGTTTTGCCACCTCAACGAGAGAGGCTGGCACAGTACCACGTTTCACTTGGTTGGAAAGGTATCGAGGAAGTTTCTCTGGCAAATAAACCTCCCTCATCCAGCGACGATATTCAGGCAAAGCAGACTCAGGGTAACAATTGGCTTCTTGAGGGTTTGATAAGGCTTGAGCAAAGTAGTCAGGATAGCTGTGATCGTATTTTTTTCTTTCTCCAAATTGCGCTGAAAGATTCTCATTTTTCCAATATTTACCCCACGCAATGCCTACACTAATATCGGGGACAAACTCAGGGCCAAAATTTGCCCCATTACGAATCAGATCAACCACTACATCCGAAATTTCCTTGAAAACACTAAAATAACCAGCAGGGATGTTTTGATAACCAGATGTTACCCTATCGTGAAATTGCTGCCATGCATCGGGAACAATTTTATTGGGATCATAACCCACCTGAGTATAAACAAATTGTCTCAAACTCTGGCGAGCCATGAGACGGTAATTACCCAAAGCAGTTTCATTGGGTGTTCTTGCTTCAAAAGCATAATGCTCCAATACAGCCATACACACAGAATCTGGATAGGCGTTATGCTTTCTATTGTCTACTTCAATAACTAAAAATGGCTTGCTTAGCACAACCCCCTGAGCCTTCAAGCTCTGCTTGACCTTCCAGGCAATTGTATTATCTGAAGCTGTTTCCCAGCTATCTGCCATTTTGATTATAGATGTCTTGCTGACACCGCATAGTTTAGCCAAGCCATTTTGATTCATATAGGCAGTGCCATCCTTCAGCACTCCCATTGTTACATCATCAAAATGAGCTTCCTTTTCTACTTTCAAATCTAAGGTGAGTTGAGTTTCTGTTGAAACATCTGTTGACATCAGAACCCCCATGTAAGCATGGTACCCAAACTGAATTGATTATCGCTCAAGTCATTGTTTTCATGTCATTCCGACAGGAACCCAAGCAGAAGATAAAACCATATTTCCATACAAACAACCTTTAGCCAAGGGATCTTATTGTCAACTGACACTTAAACCCCCTAACTCATTCAATCTTCCTTGCTTATTAAGCCATAGAGCCTCAAACAAAGCTTCTGCCCGAGACTCCCATTTCTGCACAGTACCTCTTGATAAAGACCATCGTTTAGTCAATTTGGCTTTGATGAGACGCTTAGCAACCAAGGCATGAGGCAATCTTTCTGACTTCCTTAGCTTGATGATTTCTGTCTCCAATGGATAAGCCTTACCCATAACCGTCAGAATTGTTTCTACAGCCTCAGCCACAGAATCTGGCGGCACCACATCCCCCTTGATCCCACTGCGCAGGTCCACCCCCACACGACAGCTATCCTCGATGATCCCAGTCATGGAGCGGCTATGCCCATGTGGTCCTGTCTTGCCTCTTGACCAATGCCCCCAATGATCCAAAGCTTCCATGGCCTGGGCCTTCAGATCCTCCATCTCTTCATCCATGCTCTACGCTCCCGATAACTCCGAACATTTGAGCTCTCCACTCAAATTGCTTCCAGATTGATCCCAGGCCCATTGGTGACATAATCCAGCAACGCCAGTGCATCCGCCTCGTTGTCATCGCCAGGGCTGAAGCCCCTACCCTTCGCTTCAGCAATCATCTCCTCTTTCCCGGCATTGCCTTTACCGGTCCAGTGCTTTTTGATCTGCCCCACCCCGACGCTGGTGTATGGGATTTGATGGTGTTCACACCAAGCGGTGACAGTGGCCAGCAGACCGCCATACTTGTGGGAAGCATCCACCCCTTTGTGATTTCGAACCTGCTCCACCACCACCATGTCCAGATCCCGGTATTGATCCTTCAATTCCGTCAGCCACTGGCGAAACCGCACGAAGGTGATACCGCCACCCTCAAACCGATCCAGTTTTTTGAATGCCACCGATCCGCTATCCACATTTCCAACCGACCCGTTGTGACTAATTGCCCAACCAAGTTTTGTTCCCAGATCCAATGCCAAGATTCCCATCTGCTTCGCTCCTCGTTTTTTGTTCTCATTCGTCGTTTGGGGATAACCCCTCTGGGTGGGAGCTTAGGTTCTCTCCTGGGGAGGGCCCCCAGCCCGACCCCAGGGAGAGCAACCGCCCCCTAATAGGGGGATGTCTTTATATCCCCCTATAGGGGGGGCTCCCAGGGGCGTTTGCATGCCACCCATAAACACCATATTTTCAACAACTTACAAACCAAACAAGCACATCACCCTAAAATTCTGCATGCCACCTGAATGTTTTCAATCACTTCCATGCCACTTTCTGCAAATATTCAGGGTGGGGTGGCACGCAGATTTGATTCTGCGTGCCACTGCATGCCACTTTGTTTATTTTCAATATCTTCTGCGTGCCATCTGTGCATTTTGTAAGGACATTTTCACCTACATCATGCTATTCACCCTCAATTCTGCGTGCCACTTTCTTTATTTTCAATACCTTCTGCGTGCCACCCCACCCTGTTATTCACCACCCCATGTATCGATAATCCTCAGCCCTTTCTTACGTGATTTACTACTTCCTTCACGATATTCCACCATGCCAATCACACCATTTGAGTAGAGGTCCATCATCGCTTCTTCATAGTCAGACTTGGTCCATTTCAGACCTTCGGCACCGCGCATATTGGGCATCAATGCGGGAGCGTATTGAGTGCGAGATTGAGGGCTGTTCGACATGTTGACACCATCATCAATGGCATCCTGCAGCAGCCTTAAAAAGTCCTGCTTACACGCTTCGTGTTCGGGGTCAGCCTGGGCTTGTGTGGCATCCTCCAGGATGTAAGACCAATCCTTCCAAATCAGGTCAATTTTCTCATCATCAGCCACTTCCTGGGCTGATGCCGCCGCCTTGGCCCCGTTGGCCTTCATCTTCATCAACCGGGCCTTATCACCCTTGATCTTCTTGAAGAACAGACGTGAGCGAACCGCCGCATTCCAGGCCGTGGACCCGCCATCCCCGCTGGCCTCGCCAGACTTGGACGGGTGCGCCAGGATCACCACAGCACAATCAAACTCTTTGGCAATGCTGGTAAACAGGCGCTTGATAAACTCATTCACCTGGGAGCGGTTATTCTCATTTCCACCAAAGGTGTCAGCAGCGGTATCCACAATCACGAGCAAGGGCCGATACTTGGCCACAGCAGCACGAAACTGCCGATAGACTTCAGTGGGTACCCCAACCCCATCCCTGTTATAGGTCATGAAGATATTGCTCTCGCCAACACGGGAAACCCATCGATGATTGGTCAGCTTCTCGTTTTTGATTCCATACCGGTTGTTGATGCCGTACTGGCGTCGATGCAGTTCTTCATGGTCGTCCTCACACATATACAGCAGGGTTCCACCGCGTTTTGCCTTTAGCCCAAAGACGGGCTCGCCAAGGTTAATGCAGGTGGCTATCTGCATCGCCAGAAGGCTTTTCCCGGCTCCACCACTGCCATAGAGCAGCGTGGTTTCACGGTGGGGAATCCACTGGTCCACGATCCATTGACGGGGTGGTGGACGGTCATCTGTGAGGGTGGCCACATCAAAGGCATCAAAAGCCACTGGGGCCGTTAAGGCTTGATCAAATAGCGTCTTGACTCTCTCCCACCCTTCAGAAACAGCCAGATCATTAAAATCCGTTGGGCGGGCTGAGAGATCCCGAAAGGGTGGGAATAGCGTTTCCCCACCCACAGCCTTGGCCGCTGCTTCTGCTTTCTCCCTGCCGGGGTTGATGGGCTTGCCATCCATACCGACTGTCCAGAGATCTTCATCACCAGCAATGATAATTCGGGATTCCGGGTGATTCCCTCGAAGGGCCTCAGCAACAGGCTTCAGGTTGCCTGCATTGAACGCCACCGCCACAGGAAGACCCGTTGTAGCGGCGATACTGCTACCGGTGGCATAGCCCTCACACACCACCATGGTCTGTCCGGCATCACCGATCTGAAACCAACAGCCGGACACCTCACCACCAGGCATAAATAGCTTCTTCTTTTCAGAGTCAGCCGGGATGGTCTGATAGGAACGAATCTCTCCCTGAGCATTGCGCATGGGAAGCAGCAAATCATCACCACGCGACAACAACTGCCCCATGGCTAAAACCTGCTTCCGCTCCAGGTAGGGGTGACTATGCGCTGGGGAGAGATAGGCCACCGTGTTTTGTGCCTCAACAGCTTTCTCTTCCCAGATCCGTAACTGCTCTTCATGGCGTCGGCGGCGGGCCTCCTCGATTCGGGCCTTGAAGGTTGCAGCCTGATCCATGGTCATCCGGCTTTCATCAATCGATGACCATGTGTGTTTATCCCCATAGCGCCAGCTACCCCAAGCTGCCGCCCACAGATCCAGATCCGCAAAAACCACTAGCCAGCCATTTTTCTCTCCAGGCTTATCGCCATGAATGCCATAACGGCGTAAAGCACCATCGGGGATGATGTCTGGATTGATCAGCCCAAAAGCTTCGAGTTCTTGATGAAGCTGGTGCTCTGGTATTTGTGATATTTTCGGTGCTATCGATGGTAACGGCACAAACGCCCCGCCTAGAGCTTGCGTAAGGTCAACCATGGGCGCGACCACTACTGTGCTTGATAGAGCCTGAGGTCATAGGTATAATTCCTCTGTTGTTATTGAAAACCGCCCCGCGTGTCAGCGCGATAAGGGCGGTTTTTATTGCCCGCCACACCCCTCTGGATGTGGCGGGCCACCCCTGCTACAGTTGTTGTTGCGACACAACCAGTCTTCAGCGGAGGCATATAATGGATAAATTTGAACAGCGTAGAGTTGTTTTGCTTGAGCTATACAAGGGGTGGCAAAACAATCCATCCTCTAAGTACGTTGACTATAATGATCTTCTATCCCGCTGCGGCTTCAAGAAACTTGAATTTGATCAAAGCGCATCATATCTCCATGAAGCAGGCTACATTGAATACGAACCCGTTCTTGGCTTGGACGCCTTCTTTAGCCATGCTCAAATCACCTTAAGCGGCATTGATTTAGTTGAAGAACCTAATGAGTTCAACCGCATGTTCCCGGCAATAGAGCAGAACATTGAGCAACACATTAATGTAAGCGGCTCCATGTCTGGCCCTATCCAGGGCGCAGGTGTAATTCATGGCAACTCAGGTGACGCGTCTTCAGCTAACTGCTTGGAACTTCTTCGCCAGAAAATCGAAGAGTCGTCCGAGATATCTGAAGATGAAAAACTGACTCTTTTGGGCTCTATCAGTCGCCTCACCGCCCATCCTGCTATTGCTGCTATGCTGGGCGGTATTGTCGCTGGTTTGCCAAGCTGATATCGGCGCTACACGAGTCAGTACAAAGACGGCTTCATGCTCTCCATATCCAACGGGCTTGGGGATGGGTTTGGGGCGAAACTCCATACCCATTTTCTGCCCTTTGTTATCCACAAAAGGCACAACGGCTACACCAACCAGCATGTGGGTTGGGCTGTTAAGATAGAGCATGCCGTCGACTCCAACAGATAGCGGCATAGTTACACGGCGCTCCCAGATTTTGATTTTATCCCGCCGCTCGGCTTCTGCTGCTTTCTCTCTGGCCTGCTTTAAAAGCCTATTCAATGGCTTTACCTTACTCATGGTTTCCCCTCCCCGAACACATCGGGGTGTAGTTGGCTTTGTGTATCGTCACTAAATGGCGCAACCCCACCGTCCATCAAATGGAGAAGGCTGGTACCAGTTACTGTGGCGATCCGCTTGGCTGCGTCCCATTGTTTGCATCGGCCATTCTCTTTCCAGCGAATCAGGGTGGCATGACTTGTTCCCGCCAATCTTGCTAGGCTAACGACACCCTCTGCTCTCTCAATTGCTATATCAATCTCATTCATGTGGTAACTCTCCCGACCATGCGAACGTTTTGTTCATTTTTGTACACGATACACTGAACACAAAGAATGTTCAAGAGAACCTTCAGTCCGTTCACTTTTGAACCGATCAGTGTTATTGTTTAGTAGTCCGCACTTTTTTTAGGGAGGGAATCATGGCTGCTGGTCGTGCGAAGAGATTGCAAGAGTTGCTTGTTTTTTTTGGCTGGAAGCCTGCTGAGCTTCATCGTCGTTCAAAGGTGAGTAAGGCAACGATTTCAAACCTGCTCAATTCTGACTACGACGGGACTAACTCCAATAAAGTAGAAAACATCAGCATGGCTTTTGGCATCAACCCTTACTGGATTGAACGTGGCCAGATAAATCATGAAGAGGTAGGGGTAGAGCAAGCTATAGAACATGCTCGAAAAGAGGGCCGGGAACCATCCCCACCTTTGAGTGAAGTTTTCAATGTAGGCACAAAGCTCATGGAAGTTGCGAACGCTCACAATCCAGATAAAAACACCGTTAAACTTCAGAACCATCCAATTCACGCCGATGGAGAGGTATATGGTTCATTAGAACCATGGGACTCCTCCACCCCATTAGGTGATGACGAGGTGATGGTGAAATTTTTTACGGAAACTGAATTATCCGCAGGTGGCGGTTCGATGGGAGGCCAAGAGAATGGCGGGCCAGCACTACGCTTCTCCAGTTCAACATTCCGGCGCACAGGTGTCGACCCAACAAATGCCGTCACAGTTAAAGTCACTGGCGACTCCATGGAACCCATGTTCTCTGATAACACCGTGATTGGTGTGGATGTTGGGCATAAGAACGTAGTGGACGGAAAGATCTACGCCTTCCGCCATGGGGACATGTTGAGAGTCAAATTTCTGTACCGAATCCCCAACGGTTTAAGGCTTGTAAGCCTTAACGAAGCAAAGCATCCAGAAGAAATCGTGAAGGGAGATGACCTCTTAGAGGTAAATATCATTGGTCGAGTGTTCTGGTCTTCAAGTCTGCATTTTTGACGTAGGATTTCTCCATAAAAATGGACAAAAGCTTCTAATTTTTGTACCTTCTACGGACTGAAAGCATGCTTTGTCGGCGTGACGAATGGCGAAGCCTCTGTTATAAAAACACAAATGCTCCCACACAGAACGGAGTCAGTCATGCCATCACTGGCTGAATTAGACACCCAAGAAAAGATTGAAGAATGCGCCCAGCGTGTTGTTGGTACCGCCATGGAAATGCTTGGCGAGCCTGTCAGCACAAACCACGGCGTAACAGATTTTAAAAAATACGCTCTCCAAGTAAAAAACCGAAAAAAAATAAAGCCTTCTTTCAATTGGTGCAAAGCTTACGATGACAAATATTCTAGAGCAGGAAGCTGAAGTCCTCAAAGGGGAAGAATTCGAGCTAATTGGGCTGGAACTATTTGGGTCATATATTGAAAACGCTCAAAAACTTGCTAACACTAAGAGCCTTGACGTTCATGAACTGGTTTTTAGTGAGCACGCATTCTCCGTTGCCATCCGAGAATGCACCAGAGACTTAAAAGCCTTCATTGGCAGGCGTAATCCTGAAACAGGCATTTCTCCGGCAAAACTAGCAGGAATAGCCCTGTTCAGACTTATTCGAGGCGACATCCTCTCCCCGCGCCAGTCCTTGATTGAGAATCCAGAAGCTTTTGACATCCATTACCAAACCGCAATAACCGTGGTATTTGATGTCCATCTCGAGATTGACCCTGACGACATCCCACAATCAGTTATGCTTGAGCTTCTCTACATCCTGCGCTGGCGGCACTACAATCAAGAGATGCTTGGCCTTGTGTTTGAAACTATATACACAATGAAGAACGCTAATTAAGTCCCCCCTTACGCTGAGCTTAAGATACTGACCCACAAGATGGGCAGCAGGTTCGTCAGAACCTTTTAGATTTTGAAGAGGGCCATGGTTTACACCATGGCCCTCTTCTTTTTGTGTGCCCCACCCCAATCCCCGCCATCGTGCGGGGATTTTTATTGCCATCACTCAGAATTATTCCTCCTATCCACTTACTTTTGTTCAAAAACATCAAAATTGAACAAAAGCACACCACTCACTATAAACCATTTGTTCAATTTTTATCTTGCCTTTCGTTCATATTTGAACGTATAGTTTGTTCAACTTAGTGAACAAACCAACTCACCATAACGGAACAGGTCCGCCCCGCGTAACACGGCAAACGGGGCATTCTTTTAAAAATTAATCAAGCAATGGGGAGCAAACCACATGTCACAGCCACAACCCACTGAACTGGATCAGGCCCTGTTTGAACTTCAGGAGGCCAAGAACGTTGAAAAAGTTGCCAAGGATGCCGTACTGGCAGCCGAGCAGCGGGTAATTGATCTGGCCGGCGTTAAGGAAGAGGGCTCACAAACCACCAAATCCACCTACTACAAGGTGACCACCACCGGAAATGTGCGGCGCTCCGTGGATCGTGAAGCCTGGGATAAGATCAAAGATCAGTTGCCAGAGAATGTCACTCCCTTTACCACCAAGGTTGAGGTAAACCGTACCAAGCTCAATGCTTTGAAAGACCACAACCCTGAGCTCTACACCCTTGCTGCTGGGTGTGTCACCAGCAAACAGGGGAAATCCTCGGTCAAGTTTGAGGCCCTGCCCCAAGAGGGTGGCGAATAATGGCCATCCAGATCACATCCACAGCCAATGCGGCTACTCATGGTCTCAAAATCCTGGTGTATGGGCAGGCTGGAGCTGGTAAGACCGTGCTTTGCCGCACCATGCCGGGCAAGAAGATCATCATCAGCGCTGAAAGCGGACTGCTCTCTTTGCGAGGAGAAGATATCCCCGTGATTGAGGTGAAAAGTCTGTCGGTTCTGACTGAGGCATTCAACTACCTCAACAGCCCTGAAGGCCAGCAATACGATTGGATAGCCCTGGATAGCCTATCTGAAATTGCAGAAGCGGTTTTGGCCAACGAGCTTAAGAACGCCAAGCACGCCATGCAGGCCTATGGGGAGACCCAAACCAAGATGCTCCAAACCATCCGGGCCTTTCGGGATCTGCCAGGACGCAACGTCTATATGTCGGCCAAGATGGAGCGCCAGAAAGATGAAGCAACCGGGGCTGTGCTCTATGCCCCCTCCATGCCGGGTAACAAACTGGCGCAACAGATTCCATACCTGTTTGATTTCGTCTTTGCTCTACGCTCTGAGCGGGATCAACAGGGCGTAACACAGCGCTGGATGCAGACCATGCAGGACATTCAATACATGGCCAAAGACCGCTCTGGATCTTTGGAGCCTTATGAACTGCCGGATCTGGCAGTCATCAACAGCAAAATTACGGGAGTTTGATCCATGGTAGGGTTACCGCAATATTTCGACGCCAGTACCGTCGAGCCCAATCAACCTTATGAGCCGATCCCCGCGGGGGATTATGTGGCCCAGATCACTAGCAGTGAAATGGTGGATAACAGCGCTGGCACTGGTCAATACCTGCAACTGGAATTCACTGTGCTCCAGGGTGAATGTGCAGGCCGCAAAGTTGTGGATCGGCTGAATCTGGTCAATCCCAATCCCAAGGCTGTGGAAATCGCCTACGGTGATCTGTCGGCCATCTGCCATGCCGTCAATGTACCGGGCGTTAATGACAGCATGGAGCTCCATGGAAAGCCATTGACTGTCAGCGTCAAAGTTAAATCCTACAAAGATGGCGATGAAACCAAATACAGCAATGAGGTAAAGGGTTACAGCCCCGCCGCTGGTGTTGGAGCCGTACCCCCTCAAGCCCAGCCCCAAATTCAACAACCACCGGCTCAACCAGCCCCCACGACACAAACGCAGACGCCTCCCCCTGCGCATCCGGGGGCTGGTGCTGGGCAACAGGCCGCTGCACCCAATTTTCAGCAGCAGTCTGCATCACCCCAGCAACAAGCCGGCGGTATGCCCCCTGCCCCGCCGCCCCAGCAAGCCGGGGCACCCGCTGGGGTTCCTCCCTGGCAACAACAACAGGGATAGGGGGATAGGATGGCCACGCTACCTGAACAGACCATCACCCAGCGCATCTATGCCGCGTGGGAACGCCGGGCTGGGGACGGGTTCCGCCCCCACCTGGGTGCTTCCATCATCGGTGATGATTGTGAGCGGGCAGCGTGGCTATCCTTTCGTTGGGCCACCTTGGAGAACAAAGGTGGGCGCATGTTGCGCTTACTGGATCGAGGTCAGCGAGAAGAAGCAGTCATCGTTGCCGACCTGAAACGGATTGGGGTCGATGTTCGAGAGGTGGATGCCACCGGCAATCAATACCGTGTTGAAGCCCACAATGGTCACTTCGGCGGCTCCATGGATGGTGTTGGGCATAGACTTCCAGAGATGGGGCGTGATTGGTTCTTGTTGGAGTTCAAAACCAGTAATGACAAGAATTTCAAAAAGCTGGTGAAGGATGGAGTTCGCAAAGCCAAACCAGAGCACTACGCCCAAATGCAGGTCTATATGAAGCTGGGCGGATTGACCAAGGCGCTCTATGTCGTAGTCAACAAGAATGATGACACGCTATATACCGAGGTGGTTGAACTGGATGAGGCTCATGCAGATTACCAGATCAGCAAGGCCCGTGATGTCATTGTAGCGATGGAGCCACCTCCAAGGCTTCATCTCGATCCTACTTGGTACCGCTGCAAACATCTGTGCAAACACCATGGGGTGTGCCACAGCGTGGCTGTGCCTGTACCCACCTGTCGGTCATGCACCTGGGGATCTCCCATGCTGGATGGCCATCACCAGGGATGGCAGTGCATGCGTAACAGCCATAGCCCAGTTTTGTTGGATCTACAGCAACAGAAGCATGGGTGTGAGCAGCATCTTTACGCCAAAGGAATCATAACCTGGGCTGAGAATATCGGGATCACCCAAAGTGGTGGTGTGACCTACAAACGGAATGATAACGGTGGCGTTTTCGTCAATGGCACAGAGAAAGGCGCATGGTCCAGCATTGAGCTATACAAAGGCTGTGGCGCTGCTGGGGTACCTGAGATTGAACAGTTAAAAGAAGGCGTTGGCGTAAGGGTGCTGAATTATGAAGAAGTATCTGACCCCGCCTGAACAGCGCAGGGCCATTGCACAGTTACAGGCAACTATCCAGGCCATACAGGACATGCCTACTGTGACACCCTGCTATGAATGCGATTTCTATCAAGCCAAGGTGGCTTTCTGTGATCACTGGCGCATGTCTGTTCCAGTGGATCACCGTGAGAAAGGGTGCGAGCAATGGATGGAGGCCATTCCATTTTAATTGAATGCAGTTGCGGCCACCGCTTTGAAATGCCCTTACCAGATAACTTTAAAGGGCCAGTGAGTTGCCCTAAAGAAACATGCGGAAGGACAGGACATGTCAAACGAGAACGAACAGATCAAAGCATCGGAAGTGACGGGAGAGCGGATGGAAAACCTACCGATGGAAGCTGGTCACTTCCAACAACTGGTAGGCCGTATCGAGCGCCTTGAAGAGGAAAAAAAAGGCATCGGCGAAGCGATCACCGACATCTACCAGGAGGCCAAAAGCCTAGGCTATGACCCAAAGGTGATGCGCCAGGTGATCAAGATCCGCAAAATGGATCGCCATGAGCTGGACGAACAGGAAGCCCTGTTGCACCTCTATCTCCAGGCTCTTGGTATGCGCTAAATAGAAACTCCCTCTCCCGCCAGTCAACGTGCAAACACTGGCGGGTTTTGGCCCGGCCTGTCTAGAGGTCATCATGCGGGCATGTCGGGCATTTTTTAAAGCATAAGACTTAACTTGTAAGGAAGCCACCATGAAACCACATAAGGACGAAATACAGAGGCGCACACGGGCACGCTTTGCCTATCTTCGCTTAGCGACCCCTTTAGCGCTCTGCCATCGCCCTAGGTTCCACATGGCTCGCTCACCCATTCGCCAGGAACTTCGGATGCCCCATACCCAGCACCACCCCAACCTCCCAATCCTTAGGGGTGCATGATGATTCAACCAGGATGGAACGGTGCCAAACGTGTCTTATCAATTTCAGGCGGCAAAGACTCAACCGCCATGCTGCTACACGCACTGGAACACGGGTACCACATTGATGCAGCCGTTTTTGCAGATACCGGGCTTGAGCATGAATTGACCCATGAATATCTGGACTACCTGGAGAGGGTCACAGGGGTGAGCATCCAAAGGGTAAGTGCGGATTTTTCCAAACAGATTGCCAGAAAGCGGGAAACGATAGCCAACAAATGGCCAGAGGAATGGAAACAGCCCTACCCAGGTTACTGGAGCAAGGCCAAAAAGACCATAACACCAAAACCTGACTGGCAACCAAGCAGCATCTATCAATGGCAACGTCATGGTGATTGGATCTGGCAAGCAGCACGGCCACCACTAAATGAAGAAGAGATTGAAAAAGCGCTTAAAACCGCTCTTGATATCCTTCACCCAAGCGGCAACCCGTTTCTAGATCTCTGCCTGTGGAAAGGTCGTTTTCCCTCACAAGGTGCCCGGTTTTGCACCGATGAATTAAAACGTGATCCAATCATGAAGCAGGTGGTTATACCCATGCAGGATAAAGGGTTTGCCGTTGATAGTTGGCAGGGCATCCGCTGGGAAGAGTCACCCAAGCGGGCCACGGATAACATGGTGGCGTGTCAAGGAGGTGGATACACGATCTACCGGCCCATTATCCACTGGAATGTGGAAAAGGTTATCGCAACTCACAAGCGCCATGGTGTAAAGCCAAACCCTCTCTATACCAAGGGCTGCAATCGAGTTGGGTGCCTGCCATGCATTAACGTCACAAAGGCCGAGATGGCCGAAATTGCCCGGCGCTACCCAGAACAAATCGACAAACTCACCAAATGGGAACGTCTGGTTGGACTTTCCAGCAAGAGAGGGATTTCCAGTTTCTTTGCAGTAGATAAGATTCCAGGCCCTCATCAAATAAATCATGGTCTAAAGATGCCAAATGTTCAGGATGTCGCCCGCTGGGCCATGACCGGCAAGGGTGGTTATAACATAGACATGTTCACGGCCACCGAGGAGCCACCCCAGTGCTCATCATCCATGGGTTTATGTGATTCTCCCACAGAGAGCGTCCAGTGGATCCAGTTTGCGGAGAACGCAGCATGAACGAACTCATCATTGATCTATTCGCCGGGGGTGGTGGTGCTTCCACCGGCATTTATCAGGCTTTGGGCCGTCATCCTGACATAGCGGTTAATCATGACCCCATTGCAGTAGCTGTGCATACGGCCAACTTAGGCATCCAACCCATGGAGAAAGCCGGATGACCCACGAAGATCTGGTGCTGTACGCAAAAAGGTACTTGCTTAAGAAAAAACGCATCCATGTAGTGATTACAGAGCAGTTCATCATTACAACTGAAAAGCCAGATGCCATGGGATACACCACAGGTCAGACCTACTTGATTGAATGCAAGGCTACTCGCAGTGATTTTCTAGCGGATGCAAAAAAGAAATTCCGACAAGAACCTGAACTAGGCATGGGCAGCTACAGGTTTTATCTATGTCCGGCAGGGCTCATACAAAAGCATGAACTCCCAGACGGCTGGGGCCTGCTTTGGGTGGAAGATAACGGAAGAATCAAAACCCTTAAAGCAAACGGCAATATGAGTGCCCCTTTCCAAAACAGGAAAAACACGTCTGCTGAGCACCAACTTTTACTGGCCTACACCAAGCGCCTGGTTAAAGCCTACGGCGTTCATGAAGCTGGAGAGCTAACCCCTATCGAAAAACTGCATGAAGAGATTTCCAGATTAAAACACCACATCAAACTTTTGGAGCATGGCTCCATGCATCAACCACAAGGTGTGCGATAGACCCCCTCTAAACCGGGTGGTTTTACATAGATCAAAAGGGGATTACAGATGGACGTGCCACGCAAATGGAGACCATCACACGGCACTCTTGGTGAAAGCTTTATAGCCGCGTGGTGCAACCCCTGCAAACATGATTGGCTATGCCCCATCCGAGGAGCCACATATCGCCATGATGTAGACCACCCTAATTACCCGGCAGAGTGGCAGACCACCGGAGATGAATTACCGATCTGTACCGCCCAGGAACTCAAAACGGAACTGTTGAATTAGGAGGACTTAACCATGTCGGTACAATACATCCGAGAAGCCTACGGCATCCCCTGCAAACGCGGTGGACGTGTGCGTTACAATGGCAAGTTTGGCACTTTAACCAGCTTCAGCAGCCGCGTACATATCCGCTTTGATGGCGAAAAACGTTCTAGGATATTCCACCCCAAAACCGATGGGCTGGAATACCTGGACCTACCCGGCCCCATCGTCGATGGCCACTCAGACAAAAGCGCCCAATACTGGGCCAAACAGTACGCCGCCAGCAAAGGGGCCTAACCATGGATAAAAAAATCATTCAACGGGTTAAGGCGTTAATGGCCATGGCCGACCCTAAAGGCGGCGCGTCCGCCAATGAGCAGGCGGTCGCCATGGCCAAAGCACAAACCCTTATTGAGCGCCACAGCCTGACCCAGACGCAGCTGGACGCCGCCGAAGTGTGCGAACACACAGCCGAGGCTAAGCGCCGCTATCAATACCCAGATTGGGCATGGATCCTTATCCACGCCATCAATAATGCCTTTGGCACAGACTGTTATACGCAAGGTCACGGCGACCCTTTAAAGTACCAAGTCCATTTTTATGGCCACGACCCTATGCCAGAGCTGGCCGGGTACTGTTTTGAGGTCCTTTACCGCCAAGCGTTCAAGGCGCGTCAAGCGTATGCCCGAACCAACTTAAAGCGCATTGTGCCCCACCATAAAGCGATGCGTGCAGACATCTACGCCGAAGGTTGGGCAAACACGGCTGTATCCAAACTGCACACACTACACCCCTCCCGCTCACAGCAGAGAGCCATGGATGCCTATAAGCAGGAGACCGGAGTAAACCCCTACAAGGAGAGACAAAAAGCCCCCACCCCTTGGCATGTGGCCAAAAACCAAAATCAGGACAGAACACAAGGCTACCATGACGGCCAGGCGGTGGAGATCAATCACGGGATTAGCGGTGTGGAAAACCGACACCCACAACTGACCCAGTAGGTTTCACGCCATGATAGACACCCGCCACACATCAAAGACAGGGATGTAATCATGAACATTGTAACTCTGTACTGCATTTGGTGTCGAAAGGTTCTGACTGATGACGAGAGAGAATATTATGGAAACAGATGTGAAAAATGCGAAGAAAAGTAGCATGACAGAATACAAGCTTGGAGGAAAGGCGCAAGCGATCAAGAGCTTGACCTTTTTTGCAGGTGATAATCTTTACGTGACCCGTGCCTGAAGTCCTAACCGCTTCATAAAAAGGCTATCCAGACAGCACCGCCAGTTGGCAATAGAACAGATCGATCCAAGAAATTGCGGAGAAACATAATGGGAAGCATGGAAGAAGCCATCCAACTATCAATGATCGAAGCACTTCAACAAAGCGGATTACTGAAGGAGCTAAAATCTTTGCGCGAAGAGGTTTCTCAGCTCAGAAAAACAACAGCGCACAATAGTGAAGATCGTGTAATCTCCAGCAGTGAACTGCAAAAACTGCTGGGTGTATCCCGAACAACTATAAATGAAATGCTCAGAACAGGGCGGTTACCCAAGCCTGTTCAACTTTCCAATTCCCGGAAAGGTTGGTCTATGAAGATGATTGAACGGTGGATTCAAACTGAGTCTGAAGGAGCTTCTCAACATACAGCCCCAGATCAGTGAGCATCATTTCAATTTCTTTATCAAAGGTTCTGACCACATAGGTGCGGCTCATATTTGTACGGCCTGAAACATGGTTTTGTAGCTTGTCTATAAGTTCATCACTATAACCCAGGTATGAAAGAATGGTTGACCCGGTTTTTCTTAAAGCATGCGGTGTCCATTTTTGCATATTGCTCTCCACCATCCGATCGGCAACAGACTGGTCAATTTGCCCAATGGTTCGGGTTTTATAGGCAGATCGATTTTTTAGGGCGGGGAAAAGATATACACGGTTCTTTTGTGCAGAGACATCACGCAAGACGGCCAAAGCTTGAGGACTTAAATAGACCCGGTGGGCAATACCGTTCTTAGCGATATCTGCGGGGATGGTCCACCACTCGCGCTCGATCTGACTCCAGGTCATTTGGCAGACCTCTCCCGGCCTCTGGGATGTAAGGAGAACCAGCCTTAAAATGTATTTGACCGATTCATGCCCCCAGTAGCTACCCCAAAACTTTACAATTTCTTCATCATTAAGATAACGTTGATTGCGTTTTTCTCGAATCGGCATTTTAAAGCGATAAACGGGCGAGTGTTCCAGATACCCACGATCAAGCCCCCAGTTCAAGATTGCTTTGAGCGTTGAGAGGGTACGGTTTGCCGCAACGGTCAGACCATCATCAAGCATGGCATCCAGCAATTGGTGGATATCGCCTCTTGTAATATCGTTAGGGGCCAACCTGCCAAGCTTGGGGTAGATGTGGTTTTTAAGGTGGCTTTCATAGCCTTTTTTGGTGGATGGCTTAAGGTTCTTTTTGCCGTGTGTTTCTAAGTATCTTTCAGCCATTATTTGGAAAGTACACAGGCTTTCTTCAGCTTTTTGTTTGGCTTCAGATTCACTTCGTTTTTTCTTAGGGTCTTCCCCTCTATCCAGCATCCCTCTAATTTCACGATGTAGTTCTCGGGCTCTGGCCAGCGTCAGGGCTGGATATTTTCCATGTGTAATCTGTACCGTTTTGCGGTCCTTTTGATATCGACTAACAAAAGAACAGGCCGGTATACCCTTCGCGTTGCTGCGAAATCGAACACCGAAACCTTCTGGTTCCATCAACCATTGTTTGTTACCCTGCTTGATAAATGCTCTGATTGCTTTATCCGTTATGCGCATTGATGCCCTCTGTTCGCCTGGGTATTTACTTTCGGCTTGGGCTACGGGCCGACAAACCACAAAAAGCCATTTGGGCTACGGTTTGGGCTACAGCTTTCACTGTACATAGAATACACCAGACGAACACACCCAAACAAGAAGCACGAAAGAAGCTACCTATCTACAGCGACTTAAACGCATATCTTGTACACACAGAACATATAATGTTCACAAAAAAATAGAGTATAAACCAATGGCGCTTCTGGATCTGAAAAAGATTCGCCTAGGCTACGGCGGTCCCCTCATTCTCGACGGTGTAGACTTTACCATCGAACCGGGCGAACGGGTATGTTTGGTGGGTCGTAATGGTAGTGGAAAAACCACCTTATTCAAAGTGATTGCTGGAGAAGTCCAACCCGATGAAGGTGAGGTTGCCCTATCAAAAGGCATAACCATTGCCCGCATGGTGCAGGATGTCCCTGGTGCTTTGGTTGGCAGTGTTTTTGACATCGTTGCTGGTGGTCTTGGGCAAACGGGAGAGCTTATTGCCAAATATCATCATGCCGTTGTACAGGGTCATGCTGAAGAGATGGCCTCACTGCATGACCAGTTGGAAACAACCCCTGAAGGGTGGAATGCCCAACAACGTATTGAAGAAGCTCTGTCCCGCCTAAATCTTGATGGTGATCAACTCTTTGCCAATCTATCTGGGGGGCTTAAACGGCGTGCCCTTATGGCCCGCGCTGTGGTATCTCAACCGGATCTGCTGCTTCTGGATGAGCCCACTAACCATCTGGATATCCCATCCATTGAGTGGTTGGAAGCTTTTCTTAAAAGCTACCGGGGCACACTCTTATTTATCACCCACGACCGGCGCTTCCTACGTCAACTGGCTACCCGCATTATTGAGCTAGATCGAGGTCAGCTAACCAGTTGGCCGGGTAACTATGATACCTACCTGCAAGGCAAAGCCGATCTCCTGGCTGCTGAAGAGAAACAGAATGCCCGTTTTGATAAGAAATTGGCCCAGGAGGAGGTTTGGATTCGCCAGGGTATTAAAGCCCGACGTACCCGTAATGAAGGACGGGTACGTGCCCTCAAGGCACTGCGCAAAGAGCGCCGTGCCCGCCGGGAACAATCTGGCAATGCCAAGATGCTTATTCAGGAGGCTGCACGCTCAGGGCGGCTGGTGGTGGAGTGTGAACAGGTCGGGTACAGCTATGACCAGACCCCCTACATTCGCGATCTAACCACAACACTGATCCGTGGAGATAAAGTAGGCATTATCGGCCCCAACGGCTGTGGAAAAACCACCCTTCTGAATCTGCTGCTGGGGAAACTCGAGCCACAAAGTGGCGATCTTAAACTGGGCACCCGCTTAGAGATCGCCTACTTTGATCAACACCGCGCCAGCCTTGATCCCAACGCCACGGTACAAGACAGTGTCGCCAATGGCCGTGACCGTTTGGATGTCAATGGCGAGAACCGCCATGTCATCGGCTACCTACAGGATTTTCTTTTCTCGCCAGAACGGGCCCGCTCCCCTGTCTCGGTACTCTCAGGGGGGGAACGTAATCGACTCCTGCTAGCCAAGCTGTTTGCTCAGCCCGCCAACATGTTGGTTTTAGACGAACCCACCAACGATCTGGACGCTGAAACACTGGAGTTGCTGGAATCTCATGTTGTCAACTTTAATGGCACGGTTCTGGTGGTCAGCCACGATCGGGAGTTTCTCAACAACGTGGTCTCTTCCACCTTGGTGTTTGAAGGGGATGCACGGGTTAAAGACTACCCTGGTAGCTACGATGATTGGTTAGATCAACGCCCTGAACAGGAAAAAGAGCCGGTTAAAAAGTCAGAACCCAAGGCAGCCACTAAAGAGAAAACCGCTAAAAAGCCCACCAAGTTGAGCTATAAAGACCAACGGGCACTGGATGCCTTACCGGGAGAGATCGAACAACTGGAAGAGGAAAAAATGGCCCTGGAGGAAGCTCTGGCCGATCCGCAGATCCATCAACGGGAACATGCGGAAAAAGCGGCTCAAACCTCAGCAAAACTGGCTGAGGTTGAACAGCTCTTAGAGGAAAAATATACACTTTGGGATAAGCTGGAGTCTCAAACCACCAACTAATACAGCCCACCCTTAATCGGTTGTACGCTGTTCAAACACTACCACGCGGTTGCGGCCCTCGGCTTTGGCTTGATACAGGGCTGCATCCGCTGCAGCAACCAACTCCGTGACGGTATCGATCTCTCCACCTGTCTGAGCGGTCCCCAGAGAGATGGTGATGGTTGACAAGGCTTTGCCATCCTCATCCATAATCGACATATCTGCAACCGCCGTACGCAGACGTTCTGCAATCATCCGTGCGGATGCATTGTCGGTATCGGGCAAGACCACCCCAAACTCCTCGCCGCCATAACGCGCGGCAATATCTCCAGGTCGCAGGTGATGACTAATGGCTTGGGCTAACATGACCAACGCCACATCACCACCTTGGTGCCCATGGGTATCGTTGTATTTTTTAAAATGGTCCACATCCAACATAATCAATGAGAGCGGTTTATGGCTGTGAACGACCCGGCGCATCTGCCTGTTCATACTCTCATCAAACCAACGCCGGTTATAAATACCGGTGAGAGGATCAACCTTCGCATAGGTCTCCAGCTTACGCTGGCGTTGGGCACCTTCAATGATAACCCGGTTGTTGTGACGCATGCGCTTAGAGAGAATATTCAATAAATTACACGCCACCCCATGCGAGGAGTGGATTAAGGACCACACACGATCTTCATCAATGGTTAAAACCTTAGCATCCCCTTCCGCTAAGACATAAGCAGAAGCCCGACCCTGATCAATAATGGAGAGTTCCCCCACACAGGTCCCAGCATCCAGAATCAACAAAGGTTCTGTATGGATATCCCCTAGGTGAATACGCACCTGCCCCTCAATTAAAATATAGAGCGCATCATTGGGGTGATCAGGTGAGATTAAAATTTCATCATGCTTTAGGGTAAAGACGGCACACTCTTCTAGAACATATGCGACAGACTCATACCCAACCCCCTGAAACATGTGAAGATTAGAATAATTCTCACCATGATATTTGGTCTTAGTCATACTCTGAAACCCCAGTTAAACACTTTAAAAAGATCCAAATAAAAAACATTTTCACAAGCTTACCCTAAAGAGGCAAGGACTCAACCGAAACATTTTCGGTCTTTCTTTTTCAAACACCTGTTTTAGACTTTCCCCGGTGTACTCCATTAGGCTTGTCGTAACTTTTTTTTAACACCAATCCATTGTCCTAATCCCATCATTTGGTACACTTGCAACACCTGTTAAATGACCATCATAAGGGCTGGTTGGCCAATGTCACTGCGCTATTCACTGATACTGCTGTTCTGTCTACTCGTGAATGTTATGCCTGTCACATCCCAGGCAGCAACAGATATGCCGATTATCCACCATGAACTGGTGGTCACGCTCTACCCGAACCGCCACCACATGGAGGTTCGGGATGCCATCCGCCTACCCGAAGCTTGGCAAGATAAAAAGCTACAGTTTTTGCTCTCTGATAAGCTGCGACTCTCTGCCTTGGGGGGGCGTACCATGACGGGTGTGGATCGTGTGGTTGATGCAACCCAGCAGAGTGGGTTTCACACCTATCAACTCAACCCCCACGTGCCTGATCCAAGTGAAGATGAGCCCGCCCCCATTCCCCAACTGGTTTTAAAATATAGTGGTTCAATCCAAAACCCCATGGTACAACGCGCCTCGGGCTATCGTGGTGGGTCTGCCACATCAGCCGGTGGCATTGGTCCAGATGGTATTTTTCTGGGTGGTGGTACAGGCTGGGTCCCTTACTTTGAAGGCACCTTAAACCGCTTTAACCTAACGGTTATTATGCCTGAAGGGTGGCGAAGCTTAAGCCAAGGTAAACCGCTAAGCCGTATGAAGGAACGGGGTCGCATCATTGAAGTATGGGATGCCCCAGCCCCGACAGAGGCCATATATCTGCATGCAGGGCGCTGGACACGGTACAAAAAAAAGGTCACGACCCGTCACAGTAAAAAAGAGCTTCTTCTTGCCGTACTACTACGCCAACCCGATGAAAAGCTGGCACAAAGCTATATTAAAGACACCTTAGACTACATCAACCTGTATGAAGACCTTATTGGTCCATACAGCTATGATAAATTTGTCCTGGCCGAAAATTTTTGGGAAACCGGTTATGGCATGCCTTCTTTTACCATGCTGGGCCCCAGGGTTATCCGTCTTCCTTTTATTCGGACATCCAGTTACCCCCATGAAATTTTACACAACTGGTGGGGCAACGGTGTTTTTGTCGACTATGAACAAGGGAACTGGAGTGAAGGCTTAACGGCCTATTTGGCGGACTACCTGCTACAGGAACATAATGAGCAAGGCTTACTCTACCGCCATACAACCCTCAGTAAATATGCTGGTTTTGTCCGAACTGAAAATGATTTTCCCCTTACCCATTTTACCAGCCGTCATGATGGTGCAAGCCAAGCCATTGGCTATGGAAAAGGTTTAATGTTTTTCCATATGTTACGCAGAACAGTGGGGGATAAATACTTTGTGCAGGGGTTAAGGCATTTTTACAAGAACAACCGATATAAAGCGGCTTCTTATGCAGACTTGCGCCGTAGCTTTGAACAGGTTGCGGGCATTGATCTTATGCCCTTTTTCACCCAGTGGACACAGCGCTCTGGCGCCCCTGATCTGCAGTTGGAGAAAGCATCCATCCAACGGGATGGACAAGGCTGGCGACTGGCCTTTTCTCTTCAACAAATGCAGGACAGCGCCTACCAGTTCACCATACCGGTTCAAGTCATTCTTGAAGGAGAACAGAAGCCTCGAGATATCTCTGTTCCTATGCAGGGGCTCACCCACCAGGTTGCCCGCTACTTCCCTAAACGCCCTGTACGTCTTGATATCGACCCCAGTTTTGACCTATTCCGCAAGCTGCACCCTGGAGAGATACCACCCACACTAAGTGCACTGTTTGGCCATCCTGAGATCCTGGCGGTTTTACCCACTAAAGGGGAAAAAGCAGAACTGCAAGCTTTACGTCAACTGGTTCATGCTTGGGGATTAAGTAGCATCAATGATGATCAGATAAAAAACCTGCCAACCAACCGTGGATTATGGGTTCTTGGTCAGCAAAATCGCTTTAGAGATCAAGCGTTGTCCCCTTTATCCGCACAAGGGGTCCGTTATCAACAGGGCCAATTACACTTGGCCGGTAAAAACTATGATCTGAATACGCACAGCGTGGTAACCATTACCCGCAAGGCAGACCACCCCATTGCTTGGCTAAGCCCCCGCCCGGATCAGATCAAGGCACTCATCCGTAAGCTACCCCACTATGGTGCCTATGGATATTTGGTCTTTGACCCACTGCGCAGTCAAAACCTGAAACGGGGAAAGTGGCCTCAGATGCAATTTCCACTCTCTGTTCAATTTGACCAACAAGGCACGGCAAAACCTGCCAACACAGCCCCACAGCGGAAAAAAGAGGTTGGCCTAGCCGCCCCCTAACAACCCGATCACCAACTAAATCTTATACAGAGGATGATGAACCGTATCGAGAGACTAACGCTTCCAGATCTGACTGACTTTACTAAAAAGCCCGGTAAGCCAAGAGTTTGCTTCTGTATTGTCCACGGGTTTATGCTGCTCTAACGCGGTATAAACGGGCATAATCCAAGCTTGGCTCTTAATTTTTTCTACCGGGGTACCATGGCTACGAAAAACCAAATTTTCATAACTGTTCAAGAGGCTTTGTAGCCCTTCTCGCATGCTATCCGGTTGCGTTAAAAAAGCATCGTACATCAGCATCAACGCCTGCTTGGCAATAGGCTCTACCGCCCCGAACTGCCCCACCAGCATCAGACACACGGCATATTGATGATGATTAACCGCAACAAAAGGTCGAATTATGTCCCCCTGCCCCTCTTGGTTTAGTAGGGGTTTACAGATCTCCACAGCCCGTCTGGCCATCTCCACAGCCTGCTTAAACTGCTTTTCCACCACCAGATGCTGGGCGAGACGTTGAAAATTACGCGCACGTCGCACATAATTTCTAAGCTCAACAACCGGCTCAACCATACGTTGGGTAAAGAGTTTTTCACCCCACATGGCGTAACTTTGGCTTCTTTGGTAGGCATCGACCTCAAACGCCATTTCAGCCATAATCGCCAGCATTTCCGCAAGCTTGCCCGCATGTTGTATTTCGCACTTAAACCCTTCCAGCGGCATGAGCGCACCGTGCAACTGCTCCAAACGTTGCGCCGTATCTTTTTCTGGTTGATGCTCAAACTGTTCTAACAGGCAATCTGCCAACGTTAAACGGGCTGAAAAGTGCAAAGCAGGGCCAATATGCTGCATTTTCTGTTGCTGCTCAACCAGTGTCTTTAAGCTCTCATAACGCCCCTCCTCATCCCCCAAACGCTGTTTTATGAGCGCCAACAGCTCTAAAGACCGCACCCAAAGGGGCTCTATGGATTGCGCCTGACGTTCAACGCATTGGGGCCAGAGATGACACGCTTTGTGCAACTCATCTTGGGCCTCTTGCAAACCCGACTCTTCACGTCCCAGCAAAGTCGCCAAATTGACCCGCTCCGTACCGAGCGTCGGCATAAACTGAGTCTGCCCCGCCAAGACTAAAGCATCAAATACCGCCACGGCCTTGTGGCGGTACTCAATGGCCAATTGCATAAGGCCCAAGGTACGGGCACAGTCAGATGCTTCACAATACCCCTGCCCCATATTAGGCCCGTAGACCAGAGGATCCATCTCATACAAAACAGCCAGCCGATCCGTACCAAATTGAGCCGACTCCATCGCTTTTTCACCAACCCCTTGGGTCACTAAAAGCTGAGCCTTGACCATGGCCATACGACCTTGGCCACTCAACCAAATTAAAGCCAGCTTCTCAGGAGCTTGGTCTGTATGTAGCTCAAACCAAGATTGAGCCTCCTCCATGGTTTCAAACGCGGCATCTTTGCGATCATCCTCAACCAAACTTTTGATCAAGGCTTCCCAACTCTCAAGCAAAGAGGCCCCATCCTCCACAGCTTCATCCCGAAGGACCCGCCGGATTAAGATATCTTTTAAATTACCCAGCGCATCTAGCGCCCCCTGGTTGTTACTCACCCCCTGGCAGAGCAGCCAACGGTTACGACAGACCTGAGGACCAATACGGTCCAACTCCTCTTCAGAGAGCTGAGCATAACCGGAGAGCAACAGCACCATCGCTTCGCCTGATACCTTGGCGGCCTCACTGTTACGGTTGGCATCTCTTAAAAAAAGGCTCAAACTATCCAGGGCTTGAACATGGGCTGGCAGATACGCTTCATCGCCCAACTCCAACACACCATACAACCCTACGGTACGCCGCATGGCGCGAATGGCTTCATGGGTTCGGCCTTGATTGGCCATCACCACACTCTGGTTGTGTAGTGCCATGACCAAGAGCGGGTTATACTCAGAGGGCTGCCGTTGAGCCAGTTGGTCATACAGCTCAACAGCTTCTGTCACACTCTGCAGGGCTAAGGCTTGGTCACCCCGTTCAAAGTTACTATCCGCCAACTGATAAATGGCAGAGGCCAGCCGCTCTTCATAAAGATGAGGGGCCTGCTTGCTAAGCTCTCTATAAAAATTAACCGACTCTTTCAGCAGCTTACTGCTTAATTCATGCTGCCCCAAGCGCTGCAGAGGTTTACTAAACTGCTCACACAGCTCTGCCATAAAAGGGCGATAAATCTCTGGTTCACGCACCATCATCTCTCGCGTAAGGATCAAAGATTTTTCACCTTCAGCCAGCGCTTCTTCATCCCGCCCCAGTTCAGCCAACAGGAATGTACGATTGCTGTGGGATTTTACCGTGTTGGCACCATGAAGGTGGGGATCACGTTGGTAGAGTCGATCAAACGCCTGAGCCGCACGACTCACCCATTCAAGTGCCTCCTCCATACGACCCGCTTCTTTGAGCACATTGCTGGTATTGTTCAAAGCCGCCGCATAGTCAGGTGCAAATTGACGTGGATGTATTTTGGCTAAACGCTCAAAGAGAGAAATCGACTGCGTGCAGTATTGAATGGCGGTTTCATGATCCTTAATCCCCCCTAAGGTCACGCCCAGACTGTTCAGTGCTCGGGCCCAACCTGAGGTAAACTGTTCAGGATCGCGACTGGCCAAGGATTCGAACAAAACTTTGGCTTGATCCTTAACACTAACCGCCTCTTCATAGTTACCCGCTTCCTCCAGCCGCAAGCCACAGGAGCTTAAGGCATCCGCCAGATCTGGCTCAAAGACCTCCGGCGCTTCATCTACCAGCGCTTCAAAGGTAATGACAGAACGCTGGGCATAGCTTAGCGCCTGCTCACTTTTTTGCAGATAGCTCAGCACATAGGCCAACATGTTGCAGTAGTGACCAAATGCTGGGAAGTAGGTATGGGCCACTTCACCTTTAACCACATCATCCAACCGATGCACCAAGTGGCTCAGGATGGTCTGCTCCAAATGACTGACCGGACCAAACCCAGATGGCATGCTATCCACCATATCCATCAGATCATTGAGGGGAAACTCGGGATCTAAAACCAACTCTTCTACCCGCTGTGCCAGCTGGGAAAAGCGTTGGTCATCCTGTTCACCGTGCAGGCAGAGCACCAGCTGCAACAGGGGCCATTTACCCCCCACATGCATGGTGGCTTTTAAAAGGGTTTTTTGATGATCCTGGGGCAGGTCTAGAAAATGTGTGGAGATAAAAGCCATGGCCACAGGCTCAGGCCCCAGAGGAGGTAGCCGTCCATCACCCGCCATGGGCCAGGCAAAAAAGTCCTTTAAGACATAACGTAACCGACGGGCCAACATACGTACCCGATCAGCCTCAATCCCCAAAGAGTCCGCCACCGGCACCATATGCTGCGTCAGTGTGGCTTCGGTTAAGCCGTTACAGAGGGTGTTAAAAAGAATCATCTGCAAAGATAACGCTTCCTGCTCCCCTTCTAACTGCCCCAATAGGTGTTGCCCTAAAGAGGCCCCTAAGGCACGTTCCGCTTTTAAAGGCTCATCCTCAAACAGCAGGCTTAATAGCGCCTCATCTGCTTCATGCCGGGCCATAACAAAAGCCGTCATCCATAAATAAAGAGGATCTTCCGCCCAATCCCGTTTAGACATAGCCTCTATCCAAGGTAAATTAGGCCGATAGCTCCCTAAAGAGTGCCCAGGGCTATAGTGGCTAACCAAGGATTTAAGCAAATTAAAGCGATTTTCAGGCTGCATAAAAACGGACGTGAGTGGCTCCGTCATGCTGTAATCAAAATACTGACTTAAATGCAAACGAGCGCGCCCAGCACTCTCCAACAGATCACGCCACCACCCCCAAGTAGGATCTCCATGATCGGCTAAAAACAGCACTCTTAAACGATAAGGAACTTGATCGGGATGCCGTGCCAACTCATAGAGCCAGCCACTTAGGGCCTCTGCCCGTTCCGGGGCCTGATCTACAACAATCAGTGTTGGACGATCCATCTGTACAGATGAAGGACGGTTTTTACCTTTTTGCCCCCCATCACTCTGCCAAAAGCCACAGCACCACTGTTCAGCAACCTGCTTACACAGTTCAGCAGCCATACGGGTTTTACCCGATAGCGACTCTCCAACCACCACACGCATGGAGATCTCTTCTGGCTGCTCCATCCACTGGCGTAAACCTTCAAACGTTTCTGAACTGAGAAAGGGCTGTGACCAGAGTAGCGCAGAGATACCGCACAGTGGATCCAGCTCTTCAATATCATAGAGATTAAGCGCACGATCCCCAATACGAACGCGCTGCAAACGAGGTGATGCAACGGTAACGGCTGAGGTTGATGGACTAACTAACTGCAGATGTGGAGGTTTAGACATAATGGGTCGACCCAAAGGCCTTCTTAAATAAAGAGAAGGACCACGTTGAGCCCCAAACTGGTTGAACGCCCCTATTAGGATAAGGGGACACATAGATTATTTGTCGACTGTTCCCAGTTTTAACAGAAACGGCCAGCCCTTTTACCCTCTAACCTCCACCGCCTAAGCCAACCGTGAACAGATAGGGATACCTTAGAGACGTAAATCAGCTCTATTTTACGCTTTTTAACGCCTGTTAATCCACTCATTTGCCTTAACCAAGGCTTCTTCTGGCGAAGCCGCACAAAAATCTGCCCCTAACTGCTGCCTTAACGGTGGAAAAAACGTAAATAATCCCCCCCCTACCAACACCTTTATGTGTGCGGTTTCATGGTTCTCCCTAAGTGTACGGATCAGGTCTCTTAAAGGTAATAGATGGTGGGACATGGTGGCCGATAGCGCCAATAAATCAGGCTGAAAATGGGCCAGTAAATTATGAATATTCTCCGTAGAGATATCACTTCCCAAATAACAGCTTCGCCAACCTTGCCAATAAAAAAGATCATGCACCATACGCAGACCAATTTCATGCTGTTCACGTATGGTACAGGCAGCAAGTAAAGAGCCACCATGGTGCGGGGCTGGCTCCACCAACCCATGTAAGCGACTCATGACAGCGCGTGTTGTTGTACTACAAAAATGTTCCATGGAAACTGAGAGCTGATTGATCATCCATAATCGCCCCACCTCCTGCTGAACAGGCATGAGCACATGAAAATAGATCTCTTGTGGATGCACACCATCTTTAAGCACCCGATCTACAAGCTGTTCGATCGCCCGAACCCGTTTAAACGACAGCAGGTGTTGTAGATAGTCTTGAGCATCTGCCAGATAGGGGTTATTGGGCTGAATGTAACTCTGTTCAGGGTTATCCGATACTAGACAATGCAGCCTTAGGTTTAACAGCACAACCAGCTTATGGTACACCGGTTCTGAGACAACCTCCTTGATAACCTGATCCATACCTTGCAAGTGAAGGGATAGTTCATCGGAGGGAAAACCCAGACGTTCATAACGAATAAGGCACCAACGCAGATAAGCCTGAAAAATGTCATCCACTTCCAAAACCAGCGCAAGAAACAGCTGGCGAAGATGTTCACGAATTTCATTTTCTAACTGAAATCCATTTTCTGCCGCTTGACTATACATCTGATGATCTTGAGAAAAAGTCTGCAGAACATCCATAGCAAGCAAAGGTATATGCTGGCGCAAGCGTTGAAATTGTGCCTCATTATCTGTGCGTTGTGGGAAGCTCTGGGTGACCATACGAGACACCTTAACCCTTCAATTTCACCCCATTCAACAATCTATATATCTTAGCATACCATTTCAACATAACCCTACTGGGCTATTTTCAATACTTTTTTCTCTCCAGCAAAAACCCAATCGTTACTTGGCCTGGGGCCTCAGATAAGCTATACAAAGGGAGACTTATATTTTTTGTTTCATACCATGACAAGTGTGGTTTTCATAGTAGCAGCGACGGGTGAGTCATGTCAGATCAAACGGTTGAACAGATTGTAGAACGGGCTGTGGCATCAGAGATGATCTCTGCCGATCAGTTACTACAGGTGATTGAAGCAAAACCTGATCATGTGGTCATTTTGGATATCCGCACCGAGGTGGAGTTTAAGGAAGGCATGATTGCCCATTCACTCAAATATCCCTTTGACCACAACCTGGAAAACCGGGAAGACACCGGCCCCTTTAGTGATGATTTTTTTAAACGCTGTAAACCAGCGGGTTTAGATGATCAAAAATGTTACATCCTACTGTGCCGTACTGGACCACGTACGGAAATTGCTGTGGAAGCTTTTGTGGATGCTGGTTTGGATGCCTGTGAGTTGGTTGGTGGTATTAATGGCTGGAAAGATCAAGGTTTATCCGTGCTGGATGGCACAACCAATGAACGGTTTAAGCCTTAGTTTTTTAAGGCCAAGGCAAAAGCCAAAAAGAGCGTACTCTGCTTGCTGTTAAAGTTATTATCCGACACCAGCAGCAGGGTACGCCGTCCATCTACCAAGGTCGGCCCCCAGGTCATACCCTCTTGGTTGTCCAGATATCCCACCGCACGCCTAACCTCAGGCCACTCTGTTATATTGGCCAAGAGCTGTTTTTTTCCATACTGAAGATGCTTGCCTTGTAAGTAGGCCATATCGTGGACATCTTGCGCCTCTGTCAGATCATACAAAACCAACCTAATCAATATATTGCCATCTTTATAGGGCCAAAGCCGCTCCAGCACCAACACCTGTGTATCATTGACCGCCAGTAGCGACACCACTGAGAGCTCTTTATCTTGATAAAAAGATTGGGGGTAGGCATAGGTTGCAACACTGTCATGTGTTTGTAGATCTAATTTAAGCAGCCGAATGTTGGTACCATCCCCCTTCAAAGGATGTTCCACAGCCAGTAAAGCGTGCTCTTTACCGAGTAAGGTTAGCCCTTCAAAAGAGCCATTATCCACCACCCGTCCAGCTTGACTTTGGTAATGCTCGGGAAGCTGCAAACGTACGGTTTGAACACCGTGAAAATCCATCATCCTAACTGCAGGGTCCAGCCCCAACAGGCGGTTTTGCGCTTCACTACTCCATAACAGTCTATTGTTGTATAGACGTATCTCCTCACCATCCACTTGGCCAAGACCAAAAGCGTGACCCGCTCGCTTTTGTAACGGGCGGACATCGCTGCAGTGTACTTGGTGGATGCCGCGCTGATCCAAATGGATCTTCATTTTATAAAAGCGTGGTGGGGCACGATACCCAGGATCATCACTCAACAGCCAGTAATGATTTTGTGTGGCATCATACTCCACACCTGAAATACCACCAAAAGGAGCCGTAGCCAGAGGCGTATTGAGTGAAGCACATATCCTGGTGTCGGTTTGAAGACGGCTAAAACCGAGAAAGGAGATCTGACCAAGAGAGGAGGCTTCCAGCGTTGAAAACCAACATAAACTTCCGATAAGAAAAAACAGAAAAGGCACTATACCTGACTCAATAGCTTACGTTGGGCATACTGGCGCACAACACCTAGAAGTTCCTGCTTTTTTATTGGCTTAATTAAATGTGCATCACACCCAGCAGCACGGCTTTTTTCATCATCACCGGTTAGAGCATAGGCGGTCAAGGCAAGAATAGGCGTACGTTTAGCCTGTTGCGCTTCTTCATGTTTGCGCATGGCACGGGTTGCACTATAGCCATCCATCACAGGCATTTGCAGATCCATAAAGACCAGATCATAAGCTTCCTGCGCAAATAATTTAACCGCTTCTGAGCCGTTGGCCGCATGGGTAATGTTGTGGGGGTGTTTTTTTAAATAGGTTTTAAAAAGCAGTGCGTTATCTGGTGAATCCTCTGTAAGCAAAATATTCAGTGCAACACGCGCCAGGGCCTCCGGGTCTACGTCCAACGCCGGTTCAAGCTCTTTACGATCAGGTTCATGGGCCATCACAGCACCAAGCGCCCCCATAAGCCGATCTCTTTTAACCGGCTTAATTAAACGCTGAATGGCCAATGACTCTGCCATTTCACGATCTTGTTCTCGGTCATGGGTGGCCAAAACAACAACAGGAAGCAATCCCCCACGGTTACGCAGGTCTCGCATCTGGTGCTCTATACGCCCCATTCCCCCATAACAATCTAGAACCAATGCCTGGTATGGGTGGAGCCCTTTTAGACCCTGAGTTAAGGCCTCTTCAAGCATCTCATGATTCGTAACCGCCGTCACATGACACCCAGCTTGGCGTAGGGCATGTTCCAACAGTGCGCGGTTATCACTGTGGCTATCCATGAGTAGCACACGCCGCCCATGTAGGGCATCCAGAGCAACTTCTGGTACCGCCTCAGCTTCTAACGCTGTGGTGGTGAAGTGGGCTGTAAAATGAAAAACACTCCCCTGCCCCAGCTCACTCTCCAGCCAAATTCTCCCCAGCAAAAGATCAACCAAGCGTTTGGAAATAGCCAACCCCAAGCCGGTACCGCCATGTTGCCGGGTTACAGAGGCATCCGCTTGTACAAAAGGATCAAAAATATGCGCCTGTTGGGTTTGGCTTATGCCAATACCACTATCTTCAACTTTAAAGTGCAACCAACCACCCGGATCTTCAAATCGCTCAACATCCACCATTAAATGAATGGAGCCCACCTTGGTAAATTTAACCGCATTCCCCAAAAGGTTCACCAGGATCTGACGTAGCCTTTTATAATCACTAATAATATACCGTGGCGCTTGAGAGGAGATTTCACAGGTCAAATGGACCCCTTTCTCCTTAGCACGCATGGTGAAAATTTCCACAGCGCCTTCAACCAAAGCAATAAGATCAAAGGGTTTATGGTCTAACTCTAGCTTTTCGGCTTCAACCTTTGATAGATCCAAAATATCATTGATCAGATCCAACAACGAAGATCCAGCCCGAGAAAAAATCTGCACATAACGGCTTTGATCAACATCCAGGTCGGTTTCCAACAGAAGATCAGCCATACCAATAATGGCATTCATCGGTGTGCGGATTTCATGACTCATATTGGCCAAAAATTCACTTTTAGCCCGGTTGGCTTGATCTGCTTTGTGACGGCTCGCTTCAAGCTCCTCCTCACGCTGTTCCAAAATACGGGTCTGTTCCAACAACTTATGTTCCCGCTGTACCGTATGGGTAATATCCTGAATTTGGATAAGGGCAAAACGCTCCCCACCTGTCATGCGCAGCGCATTAATCATAATCTGCTGGCTCATACGCGGCCCCTCATTGGGGGTAATATAGGGGGGAAACAGAGGAAAAGGTGTGGGGTTTAGCTTGTGGGATAAAACAGCGGGCAACCCCGTGCGCAGGGTTGTACCTATGGCACGTAGCAGACGACTACCCACCAGTTCAGGAAAAATGATTTGCAGGGTCCGGCCTTGAACCTCTTCCAGCTCCATGCCAGATGCTTTCGCCATCCAGCGGTTCCAGAATACAACGTTCTCATGGGCATCGACAAAGATGGTACCCACAGAGCCTTCGTTGAGTCCTGCTAGGATCAGCTGAGGATCCAGTCCGTGCATCCTTCCCCCTAACATCAATCGATACAAACCGATTGGGGTATTGGTTAAATAGTCTGCAACATATGATCGATCATACGTTTAAGATCTTCGACAGCCTCTGCATCCAACAGAAGGATAACATAACCTTTTATACTATTTTGCAGGGGCGTATTATCACCTGTTATAAAGTCCACGATGAGAAAAACCACCCGATCTTCTCCAGTGCACCCTTCATCAATATCCCCCACCATTTGAGCCGACAGGTTCAACAGTGCTTCGCCATGCCCTTTCATATACTCCGGCAGAGCAAACTCAAGCTCCAGGTTCATAATATTGGCAAAACTGCCCAAACATGCATTCAGAATAACATTCCCCACCTCCAGCAGACTCTCTTGCTCGAGTTCTGTAAGGTTTTCCAGGGGAACCTCTCCACCAAGTAGCGTACGGACCAACTCCAAACTTTTGGTTTCTGGATAAATAAGCAGAGCTGAACCGGCAAAATCCCCTTTAAACTGCTGACGAATGGCCGCAACTTGCCCTATGGCATGATCACGCAACATCCCCGCCGCTTTACTCCGGGGTAAGATCGCCATTTCAGGCACAGAGAGAAGCACTTCATCATTGACCATTTCGCCGAGGGCATCTGCAGCACGGCCAATACCAATATTAAAGAGCTCCTTCAGGGCATCTTGCTCAGCATTGTTTAATTGGATGACCACATGGCTACTCCATAGACCCTTATGGGTTGGTTATACCCATACTGCGCAACATATGTTGCAAACCATCATGTAAATGCTCTGCTGTCGTCAGATCCAAAAACATCATGATATTCCCTGAGACACAGGAGCTAAGCGCTTTGAAATGAATGGAGACCTGAATGACTTGATCCTGCTCTTGCTCAGGTCTACGCCGCTCCTCAGTCTGGTTTTCACTTTCGCGTGTTTCTAAACTGCGAACAATCTGTACCAGCATTTGCCGAGGATCTTCTACATACACTTCTGGAATGTGGCATTCCAACTCCATCTGTAAAAGGTTGGCCACACTCCCCATACACGCATTCAGTAAAATATTCCCAACCTCCTGAAGCATGGCGCTGTTATGTACGCAACCTTCAGGCTGTTGCTGATCGGTTCCCAACAGAGCCGTCCCTAACGCACGGATTGCCTCTCCAGGAAAAAACAGCATGGCATGTCCCTGTAGCTGAACATGCTCTCCTTGCAGACGATTAAAGCGTTGCTTAATACTACATGCAGACGGCCCTAACTCAGAAGCCAAACGATCAATGGCAGGACGTTTAGCCTGAATATTTAATTGGGGGATGGAGATCTCGATCTCTTCACCCAACAACGCACTGAGTGAGGCGGCTGCACGCCCCACACCGATGTTAAATGCTTCACCTAAAGCATCACGTTTCAGTGCGTCAAGGTCTACCATTCATCCTTCCAACTCGTTGACAACACCGGCCAGTTTTTCTTCAGAGATCGGTTTCATAATAAAACCTACCCCCATGGCCTCTGCACGCTGGCGCATACGATCTTGAATATTTGCTGTCACCAAATGAATGGACGTCGTTGGTTGCTGTTCCATTAACTGAGTTGCCAGCTCAATGCCGTTCATACCTGGCATATTATAGTCGATTAGCGCAAGATCGATGTCAGTTGCTTGAATCAGTGCCAAGGCTTCATCGCCCTCTTTAGCCTCAACAATCTCCCATTCAGGATGATTTTTTGTCAGGTTGTTGCGCATCATCATACGCGCCAAACTGCTATCATCCACGATGAGCACACGTTTTTGTGCCATCACATCAACTCCCACACTATGTTATGATACCTTTGCGTTAGACTGCCGCACCATACGGAACCTACCGTAAGTATAGCGGACCAACGCCTATGGTGTCATGGACGCAAGCCTGTAGCAAGCGGTTTGTAACACGATCTTCCCAATTCATCTTAAACATCATGGATATGCTCTATGGGTCAGCTTGAATTGCCTCAAGAGGTGTTTGATGAGTTTCTCAGTGAAAACCGAGAAGCACTAGACCTGATTGAACGAGAACTTCTACACCTTGAAGAGACACCTGACAGCCAGGAGCTGCTCAATAATATCTTTCGCCATATGCACACCGTTAAAGGTAATTGTCGCTTGGTTGGATTTGAGCGCTTGGAAACCTTGGGGCATCAGGCCGAGAACCTGCTGGATTTAGTTCGCAACCGTAAATTGGTGGTTGATGAAAAGGTCAGTACCTTACTCTTGGAGGTACTGGATGCTCTGCGTGATGCGTTGGACCGTATTGCCCATGAGAAGAGTGATGATGGCATGGTTTTTAGCCATCTGATCGGGCAACTTCAGCAAGCGGCACAGTCAGCTGACAATCGGCCAGAGGAAGTGGAAGTAGCATCAGATAGCACCGAAGAAGAGCTTGGTATTGAGCTGGATCTCTCCGACTCAATATCTGCCATAGAGCCCCCTCAACCTGCATTATCCACCAACGTTGAGGAGCTGGGGGAAAAAGCCGGCCTGCAGACCATTCGTCTTTCCATAGAAAAGCTGGATGGCCTAATGGATATGGTGGGTGAGATGGCCGCCAGTTTCAACCAAATGCGCTTTGGCGTGCTGCATGGCTCCGACCGGACCACACAAAATATGGAGGCGTTGGAGCAGCACATCCACACCTTGCAAGATGAGATCTTACAGTACCGTCTACAACCCATTGGACAAGTCTGGGAGACATACCACCGTCTCATCCGGGATCTCGCCGTCTCTACCGGTAAAAAAGTGATGCTTAACTTCTCTGGTGAGGAGACAGAGGTTGACCGTAGCATTCTTTTATCCGTTAAGGATTTTATGGTGCACATGCTACGTAATGCGGTGGATCACGGTATTGAAGATCCCCAAACCCGTAAAGAGGCCGGCAAATCTGTGGTGGGAAAAATTCAGTTGGAGGCCAGCCGACGCCATGGCTGGATTCTGCTGACCATTGCCGATGATGGTGCGGGATTGGATGTTGCCAACTTACGCCGTATTGCAATAGAGCGTGGTCTAATTGATCAGGAAGAGGCCTTAAACCTGAGCGACCAAGCCGCCTGTGAGCTTATTTTGCAACCCGGCTTTTCCACCCGGGGTGAAGTGAATGCCATCTCTGGCCGGGGAGCCGGTATGGATGCTGTCAGTGCCGCCATCCAAAAGGTGGGCGGGACATTACGGATCTATAATACACCCGGTCACGGCACCCGGTTTATCATTCGCATTCCTCAAACCATGGCCATCGTGCCCGCCTTGATCGTGCGTGTTGGGCAAAGCCGTTACGCCATCCCCCAAAATAGTGTTGTCGAGCTGATCTCTTATTATAGCGCCGAAGTCGCTGAGCATTTAGAGAACAAAATGCAAGCCCCAATGACCCGCGTTAGAGATCAGCTCCTGCCCCTGCTGGATCTAGAGATGGCACTGGAAGAACGCATACCACCCGAAGGTGAAGATGCGCTTGCCTACCTACAGCAACAAGAGACCTTACATCTGGTGGTTGTACAAGCAGAAGATCGCCGTTTTACCCTTCGGGTAAGCGATATTGACGAACCCGCTCCACTGGTGGTCAAACCCATGCCACAAGTGTTTAAAACTGTTCAAATGCTGGCAGGTTCGGCGGTCATGCCTGACGGCTCCATCTCCTTTTTGCTCAACATTCCAGAGCTAAGCCTGCTACTGGAAGACTAAAACAGATCAAAGCCAGCCTTAGACTTACACCAACACCATTGAGAGTGCATACGTAACACACTCCGACAAAACATCGGGGTCCGGGGTCTGCCCCAGGCCCCCAAACTGTAGATCTTTGTCCAACTACGCCCGTGATAAGAGTGGTTCAAACGGCGGATTCAAACCACTTTTGGCACGTACACGCTTTTGGGTCCACCCTATTTAAATACGACGCTTACCTTCCATACCCTCGACCCCTTTAGGATGCCATTGGAACAGATACCAATCACCTTCCAGTGGATAGAGACGAATATTCTCTCGAGCAAACAGCTTCTCAGCCCTGGCCAGATCATCTTCCAGATAGAGATAGCCAAAACTCCCTGCATTCTTCAGCTTCTGGTATGATGCCGTATAAAAGAGTACATGCCGCTTACCGGGTTCAAGCCAGCGAATTTTCAACGCCTTTAAGCCAGCATGCTGAAGTTGAGATTGCCAGTTACGCCAGATCTCACGGGAATAAACACCCGGTTTGACGGCAACACGATCACCGTTACGATCACGGGTGCTCTCAAATTTATTAACCGCAATAAAAGAGAAAGGAGGCTGAGGGCCTAAATGCTTTAACATGCCCTTAAATGCTTTTCGATTTTCGTGAAAATGCTCGGCCATTTGCTCCTGTTCTGGCATCCCAATACGCATAAAGTTAAAGGCCAAAAAGATCAAAGGGATCCCCAGCAGAAAAATAAGCTTCTTCCACTCTGGCCCTTCATGATCAGCCTCGAAATCCTTTTTGGACATACCTTTACTCCTTAAGACGCCAGCCGTGCTGGACGATCTGTACGGTTACACCAAATAACAGCAATAAAAAACCAACTGCAAAAGCCATGGCCAACACAGGATCTGTGGTTTGTAGACCCAAAATGGCATATCGGTAAAGCCCAACCAGATGGTAGATCGGGTTCCAAGTCGCCAAAGGCTGCCACCCATCCGGCAACATGGCTGCAGAGAAAAAGACCCCACCCAAATAGGTTAAAGGGGTAAGGACAAAGTTACTCACCAATGAGATATCATCAAAGGTTTTGCCCCAAAGCCCTGTCAGCATACCGACCAGGCCAAATATCCCAGCCAGCAGCGCCGAGACCAGCAGCAACAAGCCCCAATGTTTGATCTCAAAACTCAAAAAAAGCCGTGCGGCCAACAACACCACACACCCCACCATCAGCCCACGCACCATAGAACCTCCCATAATGGCCAGCACCATCTGTATGGGTTTCAATGGTAGCGCCACCAGATCCATGGGTAGCATGCCAATATAACGCATCTGAATAAGGGATGAACTGGCATTTTGAAAAGCGTGCTGCACAATCCCCATCGCCGCCAAACCGGGTATGAGAAAATGCAGGTAGCTGATGCCATCTGTCGGGCCAATACGGTGCCCCAACGCCCCACCAAATACCGCAAAGTAGAGCATGGCCGAAACAAGTGGTGCCCCCACTGTCTGCCCAAAAACCCGCATAAAACGATGACATTCCCGCTTAAACAGAGCCCACGTTCCCCACCAGCTACTGGGTTGCTCTTGATCCAATGGTTCCATGGTTTTAGCCCTCCTTGCCTGCGGTCAGATGAAGATAAACATCTTCCAGCCGGGGGGGCTCTAACCGTAGATCTCTGATGCCACGCCCCTGATCTGCTGCCCAAGCTAAGAGCTCAGGTAGGGCATCCTCCGCCAAGGTACCTTCCAACACCTCACCAGCCTCATCCCAAGCCATACCGGGTGGCAGTTGCTCAGGTTTACGGATACCCAACTGCCAATGGATAGCGGCCCGGCGCGCCCCAAAGGTACTTAACAGCTTATCCATGGGGTCACACGCAATGACCTGTCCATGGTTGATAATCGCCACACGCCCTGCCAGCGCCTGAGCCTCTTCCAAATAGTGGGTGGTTAAGATAACGGTCACCCCCTCTTGATGCAACTCACTGACAAAATCCCATAAATCCCGCCGTAAAGCGACATCAACACCAGCCGTTGGCTCATCTAAAATAATTAAAGGAGGTTGGTGGACCAGGGACTTAGCGACCGTCAAGCGACGTTTCATACCGCCAGAGAGTTGCCTGGTACGTTTATGGGCATGCTCTGCCAAGCCCAAGCGATCCAACAGACGGTCAATATGAGCATCAGCCTGACGAAAGCCATAGTAGCCAGCATGGTTAAGCAACACTTCACGAACTGTAAAAAAAGGATCCAACGCAATATCCTGAGGCGTTATCCCCACCAACCGCTTGGCGGTTAAGGGGTCCTCATGGAGTTTGGTTCCAAAAACAGCGACAGAACCCGCTGTAGCGGCCGTTATTTGGGCAATAATATTAATCAGTGTGGATTTACCGGCTCCATTGGGCCCCAGGATGGCAAACACCTCCCCAGCTTCAACCTGCAGTTCCACCCCTTTTAGAGCCTGAATGCCTCCTTGATACTGCTTAACTAAACCCTCAATCAGCAGTGCAGGAGGTTGTGTCAACTTCGTATTATTCATATCACATATCCACTTGGTGGCTTCAGCCCAACGACCAGCACGCACACCATATACCCCCGACCCATAACTGTCTATGAACCGGTCTCGGCCGATCAACAGCCTGTATCGAGAGATACATGGGTACCTTGTATGCCATCAACCTTTTAAAAAAGAGTCCACATCGTCCGGCAACTTACCCCAGGCATGACCCGTGTGCTGGCATCCTGTGCCGTGGCCTGCACGGTCGCCCTACCCTGTTCCTTGATTAGGCCCAGCAGCTTTTGGCCATGTTGGTTCGCATGCTGTTCCAGCTTGTGCTGCGTAGAACATGTATCTGAGCTACTGAGCATACCATCACTCAACACAGGAGGGGGAAACACCATGCCTGACCTTTTTGCGACCTGCTGCAATGGGTAGAGCAAGGGCTTAAGAAAAGCCCCTTTTCGAGCCAGAGGCCCCTTAGGACAGTCTCTTTGCGCCATCGTGATCGAAAGCAGCAGCGCCTTCCCTTGCATCTTTCCACCCTGATCACCGTAAGCAAAACCTTCAACAAACACATCATCCAGCCACTTTTTAAGCAGAGCAGGCATGGCAAACCACGAGGATGGAAAATGTAAAACAACCCGATCCGCTGCCAATAACGCACTCTGCTCAGCTTCTACATCAATTTGATAGTCAGGGTAGAGCTGATCTAACCGTTTAACACACAGGTCTAAAGCAGAAGATTCCAACACCTGAAGAATCATACGATGCGCATAGGATTGTTGAAGATCAGGATGACCAGAAATAATTAGCGTTTGAGCCATAATAAAAACCCTCCCATCTCATGAATCGAACAATTGATGTCCAGGGTAGCGGCTTAAACTGTTAGTATGTAGACCCTATATTTCACACAATCTGTTAGATAGAAACTAACAATCTTCAGGAGTAACAGCCATGAATGGCTCAACCTACCAACAGCTCAAGGTTTTTCATACCATTACACAAGAAGGGTCTATACGGGGGGCGGCGCGACGCTTGCACATGGCCCCACCATCGGTCTCCCACGCCCTGAAAACATTAGAAAAACATATGGGGTTACCACTCTTTATCCGCACGACCCGCAGGATCAGCTTAACCGAAGCGGGGGAGCAGTTACGTCTACGTACAGCTCCTGCACTTGAAGAGCTGACCGCAGCGATGGAGAGCGTGCATGATTTGGGTGAGACACCTGCGGGTAAGTTACGCATCACCTTACCCCGTTTTGCCTATAACTTTTTACTCAAACCCATTTTTGCCACGTTCAGCCAGCGGTACCCCCATATTGAGGTAGAGCTATCGGTCTCTGATGCCACCATCGATATTGTCGAAGAAGGGATTGATGTCGGCATACGTTTAGGAGATCGGGTAGAAGCTGGCATGGTTGCCAAGCCACTAACCCCACCCATGCGCGACGCCCTCTTTGCTGCCCCCCACTACTTACAATGCCACGGCACCCCTCAAAAACCGGCAGATCTCCATCACCACCACTTAATTTACTACCGGTATATTGCATCTAACCAACTGGCACCACTGGAACTGGTCATTGAGGGACAAGCCAAACGTATTGAAATACGCCAAGCTGTCATTGTGAATGATACTGATGTCATGGTGGATATGGCCAAACAGGGGCTTGGCATGGCAAGGCTGTTAGAGCCTGGGGTTCTCGCGGCCTTTCAAGAGGGCAGCTTAGTCCCTGTACTGGAACCGTACTGGAATACCCGTGCGGGTCTCAGTGTCTATTTTCCGCAAAACAGTCAAAAAGCCCGACGCATTCGGGTCTTAATCGACTTTCTAACACACCATGCCATCAAGGCATGGCCAAAGTACGCAAACAAAACGGGCTGAGACGATACACCGTCTCAGCCCGTTTATGCTTACTTAAAACAGCTTTGTTTGCTTAGCTGTTGTTCTTTTTTTTGCGCTCGCGACTGGCTTGCAGTTTTTCGCTCAAACCAACCTCTTCAGCCAACGCGCGGCGTCGTGCTGAGTAGTTAGGAGCTGTCATGGGAAAATCTTTAGGGAGATCAAACATCGCGCGATAGTCGGAAACATCCAACTTATGGGTACGGGTCAAGTGACCTTTCAATGCCTTGCAGGTCTTGCCACAAATCAAACAGGTTACACTATCTTCCTGTACAGCCTGATCTACAGGTACAGCTGGCTGTAACTTACTCAACCCCAGCGGCTCTTTCTTATTCAGCCCATCCACCCAACGGTCCAGATCTTCAGCGGTTGCTTCATCAATATCGGTAAGACTACCTTTTTGTGAAAGCTCTTCGAGTGAACTGAAAACCTCACCAATCAAACCCGTTAGCTGCTCGGCCTCAATGGGATTATTACTGACATAAGACTCGATAATGCCGGCTGTGGTTTGAATCAGATCCTTTGACATTTGTTTCTCCCTGTCTGCTTTTTTTCTTTGGATCATGGTAATACAGGTTTTTCCATGCCGTCTGCCAACGGACAACCTGCTTGGGGAAGGTGAATCATAACCTTGGAATCGCCATGGTTATTTATCGTTATCGTGGGCCATGGCGATTACCTCCACAGCCTGTGTGTGCAACCCTTGCCGCCAAACCAGCATGATCGCACCTTTCCCCGCCAGTCTCTATTTATAACGCAAGCTCAAACCGCATTCCAAGGAAGAAACCACACTGAATATCAGAAAAAAGTGAAAAACGGCGTCTACATTTCGACAGCCGTTTCGTATCGTGATTATCATTCGAAATAGAAAATGGCACTCAATAAGAATAGATGCCGTTAAACAGGGCAGTAACGCATACCTCTATGGACAAAGCAGAAGACAAATGGCGCCCCCCTTAACGGAGAGGTTACCCCCATACCCATCAGCCTAACTTTTCCGCGAAGATCATCCCCCAGACCATCACCCCCAACCCCACACTCATAAAAACAGCTGCAGAGCCTAAATCCTTGGCACGTTTGGCGTACGCATTCCATTCTAGCCCCTGCTGATCCACAACAGCCTCAACGGCAGAGTTTAACAACTCTGTAATCAACACAATAAACAGACTGCCGATCAATAAAGCACGTTCAACCGCCCCATCTCCAAGCAACATGCCCACCGGTACCATCATAGAGCAAAAAACCACCTCCATACGGAAAGCAATTTCATGATGCCATGCCGCTTGCAAGCCTTGCCAGGAGTATCCAGATGCCCGTATTAAGTGTAAAAAACCACTCTCTTCAGCCTGTTTCATGACCCAACGCCCTTCCATGAAATGGTAGTCAACATGGCAGCATAGCCGGTTTAGTCACCGCTGAATTTTTCTACGCAGCCCGGCCAGTATGAAATTAGCCCAGGATTACCTACCCATGAAGAGACTTCATTAAAAACCCGTATGCCGTGACAAAGAGTTCACATAAAAGATATTGGACATGCCTTTTTAAAGGGTTAACCGACGAGCCATAAACTCTTCATGGTTTTTGTTGTGCCGCTTGATCTTCTGCAATTTTTTTCTTAAAAAAGCGTATAAGCCAATAGATTTTAAGGGGTATGATCACTGCAGATCCCCATGCAATCCACATAATGGTTTCCATGTCCAACTTCATTTTTTCACCTTCATAGATTTATTAGGTACAAACACCTACTAAAAATCATACACTTCCACTTACGATCATGCATCGACAGTAGAACCTATACTCTATTAGATGGTACAACTTTTAAGAGTTCCAGCCCAACTTTTGATCCCCTTTAACTTTTGGATGGACCGTTTATCATGGCGACACAGTCAACTTATCTGCTTTGCACCGACCTGGACCGTACGCTTCTACCTAATGGTGATGTTCAGGAACAGCATGGCGCTCGCCAACGTTTTTCTGCGCTTGCCGCCCACCCATCCATCACCCTGGCCTATGTCTCTGGTCGGGATCGTAGCCGTATTGAAGAGGCGATCAAACGCTACCACCTGCCCATGCCCAATTATGCTGTGGCTGATGTTGGAACCTCCATTTATACCATTGAGCACTCAGAGTGGCAGCCACTACAGAGCTGGAATACCGTTCTGGCCAGCACTTGGACGCTCGATGTTAGACGGCAAATTCCAGAACGATTAACCGACCTACCCATATTGGCACAAACCGGGGATCGACAAGGTCGCTTTAAACAGAGCTATACCTCTGATCCCAACCTGGACAAGACTCCGTTGATTGAGGAGATCGAAAAACGTCTGCAGGGTTTGCCTATTGAACAGGTTTGGAGCCGGGATGATGTGACCGGAGAGAGGCTACTGGATATCCTACCAGCGGGTATTGATAAGCTGGCAGCCGTACGGATGCTCCAACAGCAGTGTCAGGTTGAGGACAACCACACTTTCTTTGCCGGTGACTCAGGCAATGATCTGGCTGTTCTCACAAGTAGCGTACCCTCTGTTCTGGTTGGCAACGCAGAAGAACAGGTCCAGGCCCAAGCCCGTAAACTTGCCCAACAAGCGGGGCACCTTCAAAGCTTACACATGGCACAGGCCTATTATGCCGATGGTATTCTTGAAGGTTTTCAAACTTTCTTTACCTTATCAAACAATGAATAGGGCTTAGCCCACACTTATTGGGCGCTCAAAGCCAAAAAGACACCGTCGCATACACTTTTGTTACCCAGGTGTGATGCAAGGGTCTTGCAGCTCCACCATACTCTCCCGCGATCAATAACATAAGCGGGGGAGCATCCCATGACTGATCAGCGGAACTGCTTTCATCTCAACACCATGGCAGGGGGAGATGGCAGGCATTTTTGGCAGCACATCCATATCCACTACGGCATCCACTACAAACGTCCCCAACAGGCCCTCACAGAAGAGCTCTTAGGGATCCAAATGCCCTTTAAGTGGCGCAAACGTTCCCTGGAAGAACGCCGTCAGATTGTCTACAAAAAACTTTCGCCACAGCGCATCATTGCCCAGTTAAAACAGCTACATCATACGGACCCCATAGATGTTGTGGGGTTATGTGAAGTCCTCCGTTCCCAACAGCCTCTTTATATAGAGGCGTTACGGTCAATGGGTTTTCAAACCATTCACACCGCATTGGGCCATAAAGCCAAGGGCATTAAAGATCATTTAAGTGTGGTGTTCGCCACCCGCGAACCGACAGAGTCTATTGCCATCCCCCACCCTTTTCCCTGGGCTAAAAAAATTGGTGGCGGAGGAGGTGCCGTTATGGCCCGAGGACTGGAGAGTGGAATCACCTATCTCTATGTGCACCTCTGTACCACAGAAAAACTCAGCCTCTACCAACAGCATCTGCAAGTATTGGCGCAAAATTTAAAATCTATCCCCAGCAACCAACCCATCGTTTTATTGGGGGATTTTAATATGCCCTTAAATAAATTGCAGATCACTGCACCCATTTTAGCCCAGTTCACCGACTGCATTAACCGCCCCACTTCACCCACCTTTTTACCCTGGTGGGACCGACGATCTGTGGACCATATACTTGCCAGAGGCCACCACCCAAAACAGCCTCAAGGCCATGTGATGGCCAAAACATTCAACTCGGACCATGCAGCCATAAGCACCACGGTGATCACTATGGGCTCATAAAAAATGAAACCAACTAGCCATTTATCCCCCTCCTTTTACAGAGCATCGAAAAACTGCCATGCATCATACCGATCCAACAAAAAACAGCCCAACCATCCGATCCTGCAAACGTATTCTCATCGCTACTGATGCTTGGGACCCACCCCAAGTCAATGGTGTGGCGTTGACCTATCAGGATACGGTCGCACAATTAAGCCTATGGGGAGACGTGCTTGAGGTCATTCACCCACGACGTTTTAAAAAGAAATGGTTTACGATCAAAGGGGATCATGTTGAGGTCGTTCGAGATCAAGGGCTTACAGCAGAGTTGATCGAACAGTTTGAGCCCGACCATATACATATTGCCACAGAAGGCCCAATCGGTTTAGCCGCTTACCGCTACTGTCGCAAGCACAGTCTCGCCTTTACCACCACATACCACACCCAGTGGCCTGAGTATGTGCATCGCCGTAGTCGGGGGCTCATTCCCACCAGCTGGGTCTACCCTTTAGTACGCCATTTTCATAATGGGGCTTCATGTATGATGGCAACAACACCACCCATGGCAGACCTTTTACGAGAAAAACAGTTTAATACACAGATCGCACTATGGATGCGGGGCGTTGACACAGCGCGGTTTAAGCCCAGAAAACCATTAGAATACCCCCCTGCTCTACAAGCGATCAAAGAGCCTATTTATCTCTATGTTGGCCGCCTGGCCAAAGAGAAAAATCTGGCCCCGTTTATACAAGCAGATGTTGAGGGGCTTAAGGTTTTGGTTGGGGAAGGTCCCGATGAAGAGCGATTGAAACGCCTTGGGGGAAAGACTCTTTTTACAGGGCTCAAACGTGGTGAAGATTTAGCCCGCTACTACGCTGCGGCAGATGTTTTTGTCTTCCCTTCACGCACCGATACATTTGGCAAAGTTCTTATTGAGGCACTTGCCAGCGGTACGCCCATTGCCGCTTTTAACCATATGGCCCCAGCTTATATTATAGGAAACTCTGGAGCAGGTGTTATGGATGATGATCTTAAGCTTGCCATGCAATCAGCGTTAAAAATTGACCCGAAACTCTGTTTAAAACGTGCAGCCGATTTCTCAACATCTCAAGCGACACAACAGTTCAGAGACAATTTGGTCCCCTGCCAAAAAGCCACCAACAACGGCAGAGCATAAGAGAGGTCCGGCAGACGGCTTCCGTTCGCGGAACCGTGCGCCGGAACCCTCTTAAAAAACCAACGACTAAAAGGTAACACCCGTGCCACCCAACCCACAATAACCACCTGGATTTTTGGCCAAATACTGCTGATGATAATCCTCAGCATAATAGAAAGTTGGCAAAGGCAAGATCTCGGTGGTGATCTCACCATGACCAGCCGCCTTTAGACGCTGTTGAAAGGCAGCCTTGGTTTGCTCCGCCAATGCCAGATCAGCGTCGCCTTCCATATAAAGCCCAGAGCGATACTGTGTACCGGCATCGTTACCCTGGCGCATACCTTGGGTAGGGTTATGCCCTTCCCAAAATTGATGCAGGAGATGTTCGAGGGAAATCTTTTTAGGGTCATAGACAACCAGCACCACTTCATTATGCCCGGTTTGATTGGCGCAGACCTCTTCATAGGTAGGGTTAGGCGTAAAGCCTGCAGCATATCCAACAGCGGTCATATGCACCCCATCCTGCTGCCAAAAACGCCGCTCTGCCCCCCAAAAGCAGCCCATACCTAACACCAGTTTGGACATACCTGGCCAAGGGCCTTGCATGGGGGTCTTTAAAACCAAATGTGTCGGTGAAACCGGCATCGACTGCGAACGCCCTGGCATGGCATCTTCAGGTGCGATCATGGTGACTTTTTTTTGCATAAACAACATGAACAACCCCTCTACCCACATAGGATGAATAAACAGAATACCCTTTTCAGACACCCTCTCTACCGCCGGGTTCCCTGCCCTTTAAGAATGACTTAAAATTGAGCCGCCAGTTTTTTTTGGGCACCTTTGTGGCCCTGCTCTGCCGCTTTGCTATACCACAGCTCTGCCTCTTTAGGATCTTTAGGCATATAGCGCCCTTTGCTGTAATACTCCCCCAGATCATATTGCGCTTCAGCCACACCCCGATCGGCAGCCTTCCTAAGCCAGGTAATAGCCTCCTGAGTACTACGCGCTTTACCCGACCTTGGTGAAAGCAACGCACGGGAGAGATTGTGCATACCTTGAGGGTAGCCACCCATGGCTGACTGTTTAAGCCAGCTTAAGGCTTCCCGCATGTTTCGACGCACAATTTTACCATTGGCCAGATAAACCCCCATGGCGTTCTGAGCAATAGGCAATTTAGCGACTGCGGCCTCCTTGATCAGCCCCAAACCTTTACGAATGTTACGGCGGTCTGATCGATCTCGAATGGTGATCATGCCTAAGCGATAGGTCCCCATACGATAACCTTTGCTGCTGGCCTTTACATATGCTTTACGTGCCCCACCCCAATCTTGTTTGGCTTCTGCCACGCGCCCTAATTGATAATAGAACCGACCCTCATTAGGATATTGGGCCACCGCATCCATACAGGCTTGATCTGCTGCGGGAATATCAAGTCCCTTGATTGACACCGCTGTTGCTACCCGGTCAGGATCTTCTGGTGATGCCGCCAGCTGATCACAAGCTGTAGGCTCAGATGAGGTAAGCGGTACCGATTGTGTCAACACTCTTTTGGGCGGTGGCTGACTGGCCACCGGTGGTTCAGGTGTCCGTTCAGATGATGGGGCCGGCGGGGAAATAAGAGTCGTTGGCTGCAGATTTTCAGACACTTCATCTGCCGCTTGCCGAACGTAGGGAACCTCCGAGGGCTGATCGGGCACCACAGCACGCAACACCATGAGCAGTGCAATCAACACCAAAGCCAGTGGTATCAGAGGAATACGAGAAGGTTGTGCCATAGCAAACACCCATCAGCCAAACATGAACAGATGATCCTTGCCAGCTTTTGCTACAAGCCTTTTCCACATCCTCTACAGCCAAAAGCGGGGCATGGATCCATTTCAAGAGAGAACTTATTGTTAAGAGTAACAATAACCCCCCCCCTGGGAAAGCACCCTTCTAAAATGGGCCTGCCCATTTTTTTATTCCATTTATCAAAATTCTCATGCAAATTGTGAGGATAGCTTTCGCATACACCTCATTTTTTTACATTTTAATATTCTGTTTTTCAGGAACGGATATTCCATGGCCCATACCACGAGCACCACAGGACCAAACTGGACAGAGACAGCCCGACAAGCTGTCGACAGCGCTGCTCTATTGTTGGATGCCGATCTAAAAGTTCAAGGGTGGAATCACACCATGATTGGGTGGCTCAACCGCCAACCTGAACTACAGAATATTCCTCTATTTGACCTTATAGCCCCTCAAGACCATGCTGCCATCAACCAAATCCTGATCGATCTTCGCGAGGGACGAAATTTTAGCGGTCACTTCTCTGATGTTACCTGGGTCGCAGCTCAAACTCGCCGTTCTGTCACCCTTCACTTCTCTATTATGGCGACTCAGAGACACTATCCAACCCTTATTCTGTGCCATCTTACACCTAACCAGGAAGATCCGCCTCTCTCGGTACAAAGCACCGAAAATGAACGACAGCTAAGAGAGCAAATTCAACGGTTAGAGCGTGCATTAAATGATAAAAACCATTTCTTTACCTTAATCCACCGTAACCTTCGTGAACCCTTGGCGGGCACCATCAACCTGTTAGAGGCCATACACGCCGAGCAACTGCTACCAGGCCCCCTTCAACAAGCTTGTGAGCAGGCCCAGGCAAATTTAGATAATCTACTTGAAATAGCAGAAGATCGCGACCGCCCCAGCCGCTTGCACCTGGATGCATTAAGTCCGGCCTTTGGCTTTATCAATGCGCGCCATTTAATTGATCAAGTCACCCGCAGCCTAAACACCCAGGCTGAAGAGCAGCATATTACCCTTAAAAATGAAATTGACCCGCTCCAACGGTTGCATGGCGACCCTTATTTGTTGGATGAAGCTTTCCGTCACCTCATTAACCTGGCCATAGAGCTGAGCAACGCTGGGGAGAGTGTGCCCATTCTCTTTGAGGAGGGTGGAATATCTATTCGCAGTTCAGGGCTGGCTAAACATATTGAGGCTCTATCCCGCCAGCTTCAACCCAGCTTGGTTGTGGACAAGCTGGCGACAGCCATGGAAAGTGACACATTATGCCAAGCGATCATTGCAGCCCATGATGGCGAGATCCGCTTACGGACATTGCCTGGCTCAGGAGGGGAAGTCGCCATTGTTCTGCCAGAGAGTGAACCTATTATTTTACTGGTGGATGATAGTGAAATAGAACGGATGCTACTACGCCCTGCCCTTGAACAGATTGGGTTGGATGTTCATGAAGCCAATGATGGCGCTGAAGCACTACAGATGATTGAAAAACAGCGCCCAGATCTTATTGTCTCAGATCTACGCATGCCAAAGCTCGACGGGTTTGAATTGCTGAGTAAACTGAAGGAAACCCCCGTGCATGAATCCATTCCCACCATTGTATTAACGGTGGATCAAGAGAGCGAAACCCGGACAGAAGCCTTCCACCTGGGTGCTGTGGATTTTGTCAATAAGCCCATTCAGTTCCATGATCTTATCCCTCGGATACGCCGTTTTTTAGGCTAGATCATTTTGCTTCTTCACCTAAGACCGATGCCTCTTAATAGGGAACCTGCAACATGTACGTGGACCTTTCACAACAGAGCCCTGGGGCCATCTATCATTTAATGACCCAAACGCTTATTCCGCGTCCCATTGCCTGGGTACTTAGTGAACACGAAAACGGTCGTCTGAATTTAGCCCCATTTTCATATTTTACCGGCATTGCCAGTGATCCCCCGCTATTGATGTTATCTGTCGGCAAAAAAGCGGATGGTTCACCAAAGGACAGTCGCCTAAACATTTTGCAGCGTAAGCACTTTACCGTACATATTCCTCACCCACACCAAGCTGATCTGGTCGAAGCCAGCGCAGCCCCCTTACAAGCAGGCGACTCTGAGATTGAGCAGCTCAACCTCTCCACAGTTCCCATGGCGCAGCATACCCTGCCCAGATTAGAAAACTGTGCCATTGCCTATGCTTGCACGCTTTACCGGGCTGATGAAATAGGCACCACCCCTCAAGCTCTGCTTTTTGGTCAAATACACCACATCTATCTTTCTGATGAGATCGCCACTCAGGATGCCAAAGGACGTATTGCAGTCAATGCACAGCAAGCAGAACCTTTAGCACGCTTAGGGGCTGGCTTTTACATGCATCCAGGCACACCGTTTAAAGCAACAAGAGATTAACCAGGGAACCTTGGGTGACGTACAGGCTCTGATAGAGGCATAAGTTCTAACTTTAACAAGGAATACCCATGGCTTTTATCAATGATGAGCTACCTGGTCAGGTCGAAGAAGTACTGGCCGGCACGGAATACAACCATATTAGCCCAGCCCATAAAGAGCAGCTTGTCGCGTTGATTCAGGACCGTCTTGGGCGCATGAAATGGGTCGATGAGCATGTGATTGCAACAGATTTAATGCTGCTGCAACATGAAAAACCTGAGCTCTTTGAACAGATGTGAGGAATGATCCACTACCACAGATCAACTTCTGCGGTCTCTCTCTGAATATCATCCAAGGCCCCTTGGGCAACCAACGCCTCAAAGTGACATGAGCGATTACGCCCATTGGCCTTGGCATAATAAAGTGCACGATCGGCACGTTCCATGAGTACCGTAGGGAAATCACTGGCGGTGACCATGGTATAACCAATGCTAACCGTTACCCGGCCTGCCTGGGGAAAGTCAAAACTTCCAATTTCTTCTCTAAAGCGGGTCAGCGCAGCCTGGGCTTTAGCTTCATCCACATCCAGTAAAATCGCAATAAACTCCTCCCCCCCAAAACGGAACAGCTTATCTGAATGACGAAACACACGGCGCATATGCTGGGCAAAAAGAATTAATACTTCATCCCCTATAGCATGGCCATAGTTGTCATTAATACGCTTAAAGAAATCGATATCAAAACTGGCTAAACATGCACCACCACCAGAGGTACGACCCGAATGCTCATTACTGGCACATTGGGCTAGAACGGTGGCTACCGTCTCATCAAAAGAACGACGATTAAGAAGTGACGTGAGCGGATCTTGATCCTTTTTGGCGATCAGCGATTGCAGGTTTAGAAAAAGTACTCCAACCAACTTCAATCCGGAAAAATCTACCCGAACCTCTTTATCAACATCGATAACCATAAGAGCTGCATGATTATGGTCCTGTATCAGAGGTAGGATGATACGGTTCATGGCACAGGGTTCAGACATCGCGTGCATGGTACACCGCCCACGATTCATGGCTTGTTCAGCCCCTGATAGAGACTCAAACTCATACTCCCGCCCAGCCAAATCGGTCGGGTCAATCAAGACCCGGCTAAGGGTCATCTCACCGGTATCCTCATTAGGAATATGTTCGGTATAAAGATCCCAAAATGCCAAGGATGCCTTGGGGTAAAACCGATGACAGACTTGATTTAATGCAGAGATCAAATCCAGGCGATTATCCTGCTGACTCATTAAATCCACGATCTCTGTATACCGCCGATCCATAAACACCCCGAGCAAAAACGACAACCATCTGATATCAGACAAAGGCGACATCATTGTTAAAATATGTATTAAGCATACCCTGGTTATCGCTTGCTATCCATAGGATTCCCCCCCACACCCTATTCGGAGCATCATGAAAATGGGTTGATTTTTAGTAGTCACTCTGCGAAGTTGACCATAAATCTCACCTTTTTCAATGATGATGTTTCTAATGAAGGCTGGCCCATGTCTGCGACGGTTTCCCAGTGGTTGATGCAATTAAACAGCGTATTAGAACAAACCCGCTGCCATCAACAAGGACAAGCATGTGACCAACACGCGGCTTACACAGCGGCTGCTGAACTGTTGATCAAACAACAGAAGAGAGATGGACAAGTCTGGTGGGTGGGTAATGGTGGTAGCAATGCTCTATGTAGCCATTTAAGCCAAGATATGATCAACAAACTGAATGTGCGTTCTCACACCTTTAGTGATGCAAGCTTAATAACCTGTATGGCCAATGATAATGGCTATGCATCTGTTTTTCTGGAACCTCTAAAAAAGTTGGCGCGACCTGGAGATCTTCTTATCGCCATATCCAGCTCTGGGAACTCAGAAAATATTTTATCCAGCAGCCAGTGGGCACTGGATCAGCAAATGGATCTCATTACCCTATCTGCTTTTCAAGCAGAGAATAAACTTTGGCAACTGCCAGCTCATGTCGGTTTTCATCTTCCTACTGAGCTGTATGGTCATGCTGAAGTAGGCCATGAAGCCGTCATGCATGCGATTATTGAGACACTTTGGCTCAACCAAAAAAAGGGGTGAGTGCTCTTGCTGGCTCTACGGGCAAGCCGTTAAAAACTTTAACCCGCCAAACAGAAAAACGGCACCACACAGAACGACTAAAAAGTTATTTTATTTGATCTGCAGCACCAATACAGATCTCTCCAAAGTCCATTCTGCGCTATGTAGCATGGCATAAAAGTAGATTCCCCTCCCCGCAAACACCCACAACAGTGTTCCAGTGAGCATTGTCGGTGGCCATAGCCAACCCTTTAGGCATGCTAGATCACCTAAAAGACAAAACAGGTCAGGCCAAGCGGGGCTCTACCCCACCACAAACACAAACATGCTCAGAACAGAATAAGCACGTTACCGTCTATATGTTTAGGGCTAATAGAGATCGACACCCAAAAACATAGAGAACCCCTGGTAGACACGACCAGTTAACTGATACCACTCAAGGGTTTGGTCCGCCCTAAACGGGGTTGTTTGCCATACTTTTTTGCAGCGAGCCAAGTGGTCAAAGGCAAGGCCAGTGTTAAGGCAAAACCACCACTCAGGGTACGTACCAACACTTCTTGAATGACCTGACTGTTTAAGCTCACCCATAACGGCAGAGACTGGTCATATAACGCTAAAATCAATAAAGGCAATCCGGCCCCAACATACGCAAGCGCCAAGGTGTTGATCATACCGATAAGATACTCTCGCCCAGCAATCAGTGAGGCTTGGTAGAGTTCAAAAGCCTCCATACGTGGATGAGCCAAGGCCAATTCCTCTACCACGGCCGCTTGTGCCCAGGTCACATCATCAAGCAGGCCAATACTCCCCAATAATATGGCACCTAAAAACAAACCACGCATATCCAGGTTTTTTAGCACCCCATAATCGCTGTATAGCCCAATCTCACTTCCAGCACCATCCAAACCTAAGATCCAGACAGAGACCCAGGAAAACAGCGCCGCACAAAGAAGTGCCAAAATAGCCCCTTGGGCCGCAATGGCACTACGCATTGTCACGCCATGTCCAACGGAAATAAGGACAACAACAAGCAAAATAGCTGTCCCTAAACTCAACCAAAAAGGACTCCAACCTTGCAGGAGCAAGGGGGTCATAAAGGCAAAAATTGTAGCGATACTAAAACCCAAAGCAAACAGAGCAAACGCACCGTGCATGCCACAAACAAGAGTTATAACCACAAGAAATATCACACCTATTAACCACCAACCATGCCGACGGTCTTGGTCGAAGTAGTGACATTGCAGGTTTTGACAACTCAAAATGACAGCATCTCCAACCTTAATATCTTGGGGAACGACATTTGGCTCAGCCTGACTCGAAAAAAGCTCAAACCCGGTCGGCACACCTTCTTCTTGTAATAGAGCTTTGACATGCCACCGCTGGCCCTTACCAGGTAGCTTCCCTGTTGGGGTAATCTCCACAACCACCGCAGTTTCGTACTGAACATCAGGGACAATCGGTACGGTTGCGGATGCTAAAGATACAGACATCAGCACAAGCCAAAAGCTAACCCACCCCAAAAAAACACGCATAAAGATACTCAACCTTATATACAAAGGGCCTTATTGACATTTTTCGCAAGACCAAGCCCTTCTTGATTCGAGGACACCATGACACAAAACGCTGAAGTTTATCATGTTATTTTCTAGGAACACTATCTTTGTCTCTAACCCGTCGTTTTCAACCGCTTTAACCGTACCCATCACTCTTCTGAGATCAAACCCATCAGGCCCTTTCTTGATCATTTAATATATATTCATATAGATAAATTTTAGCATTAAATATAAAGAGTTGCCTTAATAGCTATCTCTTTTGTTCACCTTCATCTCTTAACGTCCATTTATCTGAGCAAATCTCAGGCAAGCAAAATTCTTGAAGAGTATTCCTTACGAACACCGTCTCCCTATTCACTCCTATTCCAAAAAAGTACACAAATAGGTTTAAAACGTGCGGTAAACGCACGAGATCTCTTCCCGAAAAAATGTTCCTTCACCCCAAGATGTTAATCCTTATTTCTGGTTAAGAATACCTTTCTATCACAGCATTCCACGAACAAATCAGCCCCCCCCATTGACCCACCAACATCTATGTTGAAAGAGCCATTACAAGCGGGTTTTATGCGCAATGAACCTGTTTCACTCATCCATATCAAGAGCAGATATTGTCGCCATTACCTACTGACTAACGGCGCTCAAAACTCACGACAAACGCTTCCATATGCTGATGATATTTTTTATACGATCTCATTTTTGTTCCTATGGGTGAACGACATGAACAGATTGCTTTATATCGATAGATAACTTTCTTATATCAAACTTCATTTTCATCAACCCCATTCCACAGCGGCACCCATACAACTTTTGTTAACTTTTGCATTTCTATATTCAATTTTTCATATATCAAACGATCTTTCGCTGTTTTTCTTAATAAAAATGAAATAACGTTACATAGGAATAAAAAAACAGACATAATCCAAAGAGGTTTCTATACAAGAGCATACTTTTTTGTATTTTTTGCGTAAATAAGAGTGGCATCTACACAGCTCAGCAGAACAGTTCATCACTATGTGATTGTATTTTTTATGATTTGAAAGCAAGACTAATTACGTCAACAAACATATATAACAACATACTTTTGCTTACTTTATCATAAGTATATCTTATTCAAACTTGCATTAATCAATACAATCACAACAAAACAGCCTTATATGATGATAGAAATCGCTTAAACTTCTATACGAATAATGCCTATATACATATTAATTCTTTCTCAATAGCAGCCAATGGTGTAAAAAAAGGTTAAAATATGAGATTATGGGCAATGTAGAGCTAATGTGAGGGCTACTATGCTGTATACGAGTTTAACAAAGATTACACACTTTTACTGCACACCTCGATAAACACATAAGTTCACACATAAGATAGATCAATCGCATTAATGTGATTAATATGGAGATACACTTCAATATAAAACGATTAAGAGATCCTTCGTAAATGGTGTACAAACATCATTCTGACCATTAAGAAGAGAGCAAGCATATGAAAAATACATCTTATAATACAGACAGTAGCAATGAACAAAAATTAGACCAACAATCTCAAACTTCTGGTTTAGGGCTACGTATTGCACAAGTTGCAGAAGCCGTGGGAGGCAAAAAAAAGCTCTCAGAAATCATAGAAATTTCAGAAGCCCACCTATACCGCTATATTTCAGGAAAAAGCCAACCAACCGTCGGCCCCTTACTGGCCATTGCTAAAGCCGCCAACGTATCTATGGATTGGCTTGTAACCGGTACGCTCCACCCTTTATCCAACCAAATCCCCAACACCAACCCAAGTCAAAAGAACACACGAGGAAACAAACAGCGTGTTGCGGTCAAAGGATATCCAGAAATTGATGCCTTAATGCTACTCACGACACTGCAACTTTTAGAAGAGTATACCCAAACTCAGGGACTACATTTACGCCCAGGGGTCTTACACGATCTACTACTGGCTGTATGCAAACAGCATGTTGATCGTATGCGCGCCAATTCAGGTATTTTTGCCCCACAACACATGGATATCGAGTCCTTTAAAGAAACCATTCAACTGGCTATGTAAGAAACAACGGACCAGAACAAACCCATTCCTTTTTAAAAGATGCTGCCAAAAATGGAACCAGCAGGATTTAACACGCTCTAATTTATAACTAAACGATAGATATTCTGTATTTCCTGATAGACATTAACAATTTTCCTCTCTTATCTGATTCTTTTAGGTTTCTTATATGATGGTTCATGTCACAGATCTGTGACTATGCGCCCCCATCCTTTGAGCAAAGAATTTTTTATCATCTTTCATCCTAAGCGTGTTGATAGCCCAACGGGGAAGAGGTCAGCGTATCCAAACCTCTTGGGACGGTACCCCCCATACGTTTGCCTTGAAAGACGATATCCAGCTCTATGCTAACAACAGCCTTCCATGCCGTAGAGAAGAGAACCATGGCTTATAATGAAGTTGTATCTCTACCATCTACCCCCTCCCCTCAAAAGCAAGCCGTACTAACTGCTCTTATTATAACGCCTGAGCAATTGCCAGAAGCCCCTTCACCTTGGCCTTGTTTTTTGAATACGTTAGAAACTCTCATCCAAGAAGCTGGTTGGAGCTTACAACACATCTGTTTTTCTGAAGAGATGGATACAAAAACAAGATTTGATGTAGAGATCCATATCTACTGGGCATGCCACCAGACTTCGATGAACACCTACCCATTAAAAAAGAGAGATGCAACACACAACAGGTGGCATATTCAATTTAAATGTCAAACATGGTTGTTTGATCATGAGCAAGAAAAAGATCAAGACATTGAGGTCTCTGGCATCTCCACAAAAATGGCGGCGCAGAGTCTTTTTAAAACCCTGGAACAGTCCCTATGGCTGGAAGAACGCTTGCAACTAACGGATCAGGTAAATGGTATAACCCAAATCCTGCATAAAGCCGAACAACACCCACATAGCGGTCAGGACTTAACCGCGATAAAAAACATACATTTAACACTCGCAAGACTACATATTCAGCTACAAGAAATCGATCACGAGTTGATGGACTTAAGCCATAACAGTCAACACGCTTTCATACCGTCCTATTTTCTACCTGGGCACAATGCTCTTTTAAAGAATATTTGGGGGGAAGTACGTTATGGGATAAAGCGCTTTCAAAAACTACACACCTTATTGGCAGCCCACCTAAGCCATCTAAAAAAACAAGAACCTCACATGTCACTTTATACCTTCTTGATTACTCTTATCGACAAACTAGAGATAACAGCCCCTCGTCGTATGTTATGGTCCGACGCCTTTCATCAACTTCCTGATCTGCCCTGCTCAATGCTTACGACGAGAGAAGATGCCCTAACCTTAGTACTCAAAGTTCTTTTTCTTCACGCCAATGCCGAAGGGGGGCTTTCTATAGATGTTCAACGGAATAAGAACGCTGTCCTTCTTATACTCTCAGGCTGGTCTAAAGACATTCAATTTCCACACTCCAATCAATTAGATTTTCATGATGCTAGCCCACATATTCAACGTAAAGATCTCAAGAGCTATGGGCTTCATTATGGTATTGCTTTTTCACCAACATAACAATCACTTGCGCCAATACAACCTTATAGAACAAAGCATAGTAAGCCATTAATTCTATCGACCAAATCACACAACAAGCCTCCCCCCTCTTTGATCTTTTTTATATGTACCCCACCTTCAGACTATGTGACTATAAGCCTTTCACTCAACCTGTCACGCCTTTCTTCTATTGGCTTTACTCATGGCTCTACAGAGCAAACACAGTGAAACTGCGCTTAACATTTAAGTCTTCAACTTAATTATAGTGATCTTGTTTTACATATACCGCCTCACACCTATGCTTACACAATAAAAAACAATCTAACAAAAATATAAAAGGCACGGCTCATTTGCTAAACAAATATAATTATTCCTTAAAAAGTTTTATTTTTAATAGTCTGACCGTTTACATAT